>JAYVFW010000091.1:0-5899 GCA_043772715.1 Phormidesmis sp.
CTCATGATTGCGATCGCTCTCGTCAGTCAACGCAAAAAGAAAACTGGTGTCGAGTATGGCTGTCACGTAGGATTATTGGGCTTGAGATTCCAGCCGTAGATAGGATCAATTTCATTGCATAGAATCTCCTCATCCCGCTCTGAAATATCGGGTTGATTAGAATTACCCAAACCTGCAACTGCAAGTAGAAAACTGGATGCCTGATGATCAGGTTCTCTTTGTTGAACCGATTTGTAGCGAAGATAGTCGAGAAAACTAGCAAGCTCAAACAGCACTTCGTTAGGCAGTGTGTTGATTGCTTCAATTAGCTTTTGTCGTTCGACAGTGGTTCCATCTATCATTGACATTTGAGGAAAAAGATTAACTCTATTTTACTCGCCTACTAAACGACCAAGCCAGCTTGACATTAGCTACCAAGTAAGTAACCTTTGCATCACCCTGTTATGCCATCAAGCACCCATTCAGAAAAGCATTTCTGAGCAATCTATTATTTGAATAGGGAATATACTGCTGCTACCTGGACACCAGAAACTTCCTGTGGTCTTTTCTCATTTCCATCACGGATGTACAGCTTGTTCTTATACCAAACAGGTTCGGTGCCAGCAACAATTTCAAGCATTAACACCGTATTACCTGAATATGTTATGGGGTTTACATTTGTATTAATGCTAGTTTTCAACCACTCAGGAAGCTCTGAATCCCGAATTTTTCTAGTAACAAAAAGAATATACTCGTCTAGAGAAACTCCACGCAACTTGGCTTCTCTCTCTAGCCCAACTATACCAAAAGGTAGGATACGAGGAGCTTGTATTCTATCTAAACTCTCGATTCGCTGGGTATCTGATTCTTTATCTGATATGCCAATAAAAAAATATCCTTTCTTGCCTTTACCTAGATTAGCCATTGCGGCTATATTTTGACGATGGCTTTTTTGAAAGCCATCGTCAAATCCTCTACTATTGGCAAGAGTATAGAATCCCTGTTTAAAGTCATATCTGGGAGTTTCAATTTTTGACCTTTTGAGGTAATTTTCAAGGTCAATCGCATAAGAACCGCTACTGCGATGAGGATTGCTAGCAGGCTTAAAATAGTTCTGTATTAACCCTTTGGTTAAATTAACGTTGTGCACTCGATTCTGAGGTATGATAGTTGAACTAGTCTTTATTTTGGATGCTAAATTCTGTACTGAGGTAATGATGCCTGAGTAGTCAAAAGGCTCCTTAGACTCTTTAATCATTAATTCATAGAAAGCCATAAACAATGAGTAAAATGGTTCTTTGACGGGATTACTACCCGCTGATGGATTCAATGTCTTCTTTAAAAAGTTTCTTTCACTCTTATCCTTTGTAACTTATGCAATGGTCATTTTAATAGCTGAAAGAATAGCTTTAAAGTCCGATTTTAGATTTTCCTCACCGTACTTCGAGACGGCTACATTAATCTCATCAGACTTATCTTTTTCTCCTTTTCCATAGTAAGAGTCAAAGTTTTCTTTACTTGCAGCAAAAGGAATATTAAGTGCAATAGAAAGTATGAAATCTGCTAACAACTGCTCATCCTGGCTATCTCTTAACTGAGGAATCGTCATGATTCCTTGATCACACCAGAATGTGTCTTCTGCAAGAACTCCATAGCCAAGAGAAATAGATCTTGCATCTATACTAATTCGAGGCATTGAAGTGAGAGGTAAAATCTCTTGGGAGACATCACCTCGACTTTCAGAACCCAAAACTCTCACCAGTTCTGAGAATTTGGTAGTAACCCCCGCTTGTCGAACCTCTTGCGGAGACAAATGCTTACCATTTGAGTTGATTCTATTAAAAATATCCTCAATTTCTTGTGGAGAGGTTGGTCGATGAATTGTAACAGCAAGTTGGTACTCCAAAAACTTGGAACACTTGTCAGGCTCCAAGAGTTTCTTTTTAAACGATTCCCCACCCTCCTTGGGTAAGTCTTCGCTACCAAATACACCCTTTTGCTTCAATTCTTGTGCAAACGGATGTCTAGTTACATCAAAATAAAGCTCATTCACTGGAAATTCATTTTCTATGAAACTAAACAGAGCATTAAGCCTCTGCATCCCATCGATAATCTCGTAAGCTGTCTCGCTTTCATCTTGTAATTCAACTTCTGCAAGAAGAATCAGGGGAATTGGGTACTCAAGTAAAACACTCTCTATGAGCGCGGCTTTTTCCTGCTTTGCCCAAACGAGCTTTCGTTGATAACGTCGATTGACTATTAGCTTTGCCGTTCGATATTGACGATAAAGCTCTAGCACACTGGTAGGCTTGGGAGTGACGCTCATTCTAATTTAGGCAGGATTCGAGGTTAACTAGCTACTGATAGTAGTGCACATTTTCGGTTTGGAGGACTAAGTATAGTTTTGAATCTCAGCACCTGACCAATACTTTTCGGCTACGTCTCTACCAAGGACTTGCGGCGTGACTATTGTTTCTGCCATTTGGGCTTCTCTTAACCAAGATTAAGGTGTACGTCATTGCACGATGCCCTCTCGCAATCTCCATCTGCTTCTTCACTTTAAAGCGATCGCCAAAAAACCACACACCAAAAACAATTTAGAGTTTCACCCTATAATGGTCATTCCCTAAGTTTCTCTGAACTAACCACAAGAAGAGCTTAGGCATCTAAGATCACAACAGAGGGCTTCAGAGTTTAGGGTCATGCAATTCATCGATCAGGCAGAAATTCAGGTTCAGGCGGGCGATGGAGGCGATGGCATCATCGGCTTCAGACGAGAGAAATATGTCCCCGCAGGTGGGCCGTCGGGCGGAAACGGCGGCAGAGGCGGGTCTGTCATTCTCCAAGTCAGTGAA
Organism: Phormidesmis sp.; assembly: GCA_043772715.1. Lineage (GTDB taxonomy): Bacteria > Cyanobacteriota > Cyanobacteriia > Leptolyngbyales > Leptolyngbyaceae > Phormidesmis_A. Next base: position 2,835 of record JAYVFW010000091.1, read on the forward strand.
GACCTGCAAACTTTGCTAGACTTCCGCTACAACCGTCTTTATAAAGCAGAAAACGGGGAAAAAGGCGGAAACAACAAACGGACGGGCGCATCAGCCGACGATCTAATCATCGAAGTTCCCTGCGGCACCATGATCTACGATGCTCAGACCGACGAGCTGCTGGGCGATCTCACCGAGAATGGTCAAACCTTTTGCGTTGCCAAAGGTGGTCGCGGCGGTGCCGGAAATCACTGCTTTCTCAGCAATCACAATCGCGCTCCTGAACGAGCCTTGCCCGGTCAAGAAGGCGAAGGTCGGTTTCTGCGATTAGAACTCAAGCTGTTGGCAGAAGTCGGGATCATCGGCTTACCCAATGCTGGGAAATCGACGCTAATTTCGGCACTGTCGGCGGCTCGTCCTAAAATTGCAGATTATCCATTTACGACGCTGATTCCTAATTTAGGAGTCGTTCGCAAACCGACCGGGGACGGCACCGTGTTCGCTGACATTCCCGGATTGATTGAAGGCGCACACACTGGATTAGGGCTGGGACACGACTTTTTGCGACATATTGAGCGAACTCGATTGTTGCTGCATTTAGTCGATGCTACGTCCGATGATCCGATCTCTGACCATCACACCATTCATCAAGAACTGCAAGCCTACGGGCGTGGCTTACCCGATCGCCCCCAAATTATCGCCCTCAATAAAACTGATGCCGTCGATCGCGATCGCGACTTAGAGACGATCGCGGCTCAACTTAAAGACCTGACGGGTGCGCCTGTTTTCGTGATTTCTGCTGTCACCCGATCGGGGTTAGAGCCATTGCTCAACCAGGTTTGGCAAATGCTAGATGCGATGCAAGCAGCCGCTGAGGTCGAGCAAACCGCCCTCATGCAAATCAGTTAACGTGAGTTCGATAGAAGTAATTCACTCCGATTATGAACTCGGGAAGCCCCTAAATCCCCCAAATTGGGGGATTTAGGGGGCAGAAGCTGCTGAGAACGAAGCGAAAAAACTCGTCGAACTCACGTCAGTTAGGGTTGGGCGACTCTGGTTCTCTGCGAAGAGGTGCCTTGAGGGTTGGTTGAAGGACTGACCGGAGGCTGATTTGGCTGACCCGAATTTCCACCGCTCTGAGCCGGGGCGGGTTGATTGAAATACTGATAGGTGAGGCGAGACACCTGACGAATTAGTTCTTCTGCACGTTCGTCATTACGCGGACGCTTGACCATTGCGGCAATCAAATAGCGCTTGCCGCTTGGCAGATCGATCAAACCCACATCGCCGATCATGCCGCCAATGCTGCCCGTTTTGTGGGCGATCGTCGCGCCTTCGCCCAACCCACTTGGCAGCAGAGAGTTATTAACCGTATGGCGCATCAGATCTAGCATCCGATCGCGCGATCGCATAGATAATAATTTGCCATTGCTGACTAGCCCCAATAGGGTCACGAGGTCTTGAGAACTGCTGGTATTGGTGCCCTCAACGTCGGGCAATCGATTCTGAATTGCAGTACTGGCTAAACCCCACGATTGAAACCGCTGGGTGAGCGCTTCTTTGCCGCCTAAGCGATCGATTAACAGATTGGTTGCCGTGTTGTCACTGACAGTGATCATCTTGGTCGCGGTTTCTAACGCGCTAAACTGCGACCCTACTGGCTGATATTGCATCTCGCCCGACTCAGTTGCGATTAAGTCAGAGCGCATGGTCAGCATTTCATCCAGACGAATCTTGCCTGCATCGACATCTTGAAAGAATGCCACTAAGACCGGAAGCTTAATTGTGCTGGCACACGGCAACGCAACTGAGGCATTGATATTGAGATAAGCATTGGTATCTAAATCAACGACCATCATGCCGGGGTTGAGCTGAGTTTGCTGGGCAACCAACGCTTGAATGTCATTCTTTAAGGGCGATATCTCTTGCCCTAACGTCAGCATTGGCAACTGATCGGCAGGTGTTGCAGAAACCGTAACCGTTTGTTCAGTCTTTTCTGGCAGAGAGGCTCCTGCTGTAAAGTAGCGAGCCGAGTCCCATGCTGACAAAATGGTTCCCGCCAAGACCCCTAAGCCAACTCCCAAAATTAGCAGCCGGGTGCCATAAACGATCGCGGTGCCCGATCGAGTCCGTGGGCGAGGCGGAGCACTAGCAGACAGCATAGACTTGCGAGGCGATCGGCTGCGGCGCTGAGGGTTTGCCCCAGTTGCGGGTTTTGGCACTGGCTTAAGACGGTTATTTTCAGTCGAGGCGACTGTGGAGTTGCGTCGGCGATCGCGCAGTTCTCTTAGGCGATCGTGCCCAGACTTGGGTTTCTCGTCAAATTTTAGGGCAGCACGGGCAGAAGGCGCACGATCGACCGCAAGATTCTTTCCATTAAAAGCGGGAGCAGTCGCTGGTTTTCGACCTCGCATCGATTCTGATTTGCGCGATCGACGTTCTACCAAACGAGTCGTGGGTTGGGCAACGTGGGGCAGTTTGCCAAAGCGCATAGCATCCGGCTGATGGGCTGAGAAACCGTCCTCAGATGGCATATTTAAGTCGTTGCCAGATTCCCGCATTGAGATAACCCTTGGTTGATGAAAGCGATCTATTAACAGGTTTTGAACGGTTATTATAAATGTCCTTTACATTTGTGGGACATCTGATCTGAAAGAAAGCTGTTCTCAACAGATGTAGGGATTTTACATTGAGTTGGGAAAAATCGGTAGCGGGTGCAAAAATATTTAAGGCGGTTTGGAGTCAGAACCAGGCGGCTGATTTTGGGCGTTTAATGCCCATTCGCCTTGTCGCAAGACTCCCCTCAATAAAGCGATTTCTGCCACTGATGGGTAAGCGCGATTCAGCAACCGTCTAAATTTTTCCATGCGGCTATTGGCGGTGTGAGGATGGAGATAGCCAACTTTCAGCAAGAGACGTTCGAGGTGCTGACAATAGGCTTCGATCGCGTCGAGAGGGGCAGGTTCTAGCCTGTGGGTGTCAGGCTCAAAAGAGCGAATTTCTGACCTCTGATCGTCGAGTGCTTGAGACAGTTCGTAGCAGCAAATTGCCACTGCCTGCGCTAGGTTCAAGGATGGATAAACCGG
>JAYVFW010000092.1:0-18705 GCA_043772715.1 Phormidesmis sp.
TCGTTGAGCCATAGTTTGGGTTCCTCTTCCCTGGGCTTGGTCAGGGGCTAGTGGAGTATGGAGACGCGGTCCGCCTCTTAATCAATGATCTCGCCCGTCTTCTTCAACATCCGAACTTTCTTGCCGTCTGCGTTGACGGTGTAGCAGATACGGCTTGCCACTTTCTGCTTTTCGGAGTAAACCATGACGTTAGAGCTGTGGATCGGGGCTTCTTGAGTGACAATTTGACCCGACTCACCTTCCTGCTGAGGCTTGACGTGCTTGGTGCGAACGTTCACACCCTTAACCACGACTTTGCTCAATTTAGGAAGGGTTTGCAAGATTTCGCCAATCTTGCCTTTGTCGCTTCCCGCAATAATTTTTACGGTGTCACCTTTTTTGACGTGCATCTTGTGACGCACGACTTCTTTCTGAACCCTTGCCATTACAGAACCTCCGGAGCGAGGGAAACGATTTTGGTAAAGTTTTTCTCGCGCAATTCACGAGCAACGGGACCAAACACCCGCGTGCCTCTAGGGTTGCCGTCCTGGTTGATGAGCACGGCTGCGTTGTCGTCAAACCGAATGCTCATGCCGCTATCACGCCGCATGGTGTGTCGAGTTCGCACAATCACCGCGCGAACCACATCCGATTTTTTGACCGCCATGTTGGGCAACGCATCTTTCACAACGGCGATGATCACATCTCCGACCCCGCCATAGCGACGATTACCACCGCCAATGACCCGGATACACATCAGCTTTCGAGCGCCGCTGTTATCCGCCACATTTAGATAACTTTCTTGTTGAATCATGTCAAAGTCCCTCGCATTTAACCTTTAGAGGCAGTACCCAGGATTTCGGACACGACCCAACGCTTGGTGCGGCTGAGAGGTCGAGTTTCCTGAATGCGGACACGATCGCCCGTTTTGCACTTGTTTTCTTCATCGTGCGCTTTGTAGCGCTGAGTGTTGACGACAATTTTGCCGTATTTAGGGTGGGCGGCTCGGTTCTCGATCGCCACAACAATGGTTTTATCCATCTTGTCACTGACCACCACGCCGACTCTTTCTTTGACTGCCATTGCGATTACTCCAGTAAAAAAGGATGAAATAGGAAGGTGAATTTAGAACCAGATCTTGAATTCAGCCCTCTAGTCTTCAGTCTTTTTCAACTGCCGCTCTCGCTCGACGGTCAGCAGTTGAGATAGCTGATGTCTAGTGTGCTTGAACAGGTGAGGCTTTTCCAATTGGCGAGTGCCTTTCTGCATTCGCAGCGTAAAAAGCTGCTTTTTGACCGCAACGATTTGGTCTGCCAATTCTTGATCACCTAAATTTCTGGCTTCTTCGATCTTAGGAAGAGGCATAGGTTTAAGACTCCTCCGTGGTTTGACGAGTAATGAACTTTGTCTTAATGGGCAGTTTGAATGCCGCAAGACGCATGGCTTCACGAGCGATTTCTTCAGTCACACCTGCGATTTCAAACATGATGCGACCGGGCTTGACAACGGCAACCCAAAACTCAGGCGCACCTTTACCAGATCCCATCCGAGTTTCGGCGGGGCGCATCGTCACAGGTTTATCAGGAAAGACGCGAATCCAGATTTTGCCACCCCGCCGAATGTAGCGAGTCATCGCACGACGACCCGCCTCAATTTGACGAGAGGTGATCCAGGATGGCTCTAGAGCCTGTAGACCGAAATCTCCAAAGTTGAGGTCGCTGCCGCGAGAAGCCATGCCTCTCATGCGACCGCGCTGCTGTTTGCGGAATTTTGTTCTTCTTGGGCTTAACATGACTCGATACCAATTAAATTCAGGAGTCAGGAGTCAGGAGTCAGGAGGATTAATCCTGCATCCTTTATCCTTCGTTCGATCGGTCTTCAAATTGTTGGCGACGACGCTGTTGACGACGACGCGGTTGGTTAGAAGGAGGAGCGGCATCAATGAGTTCTTGACCGGGAATGATTTCACCCTTAAAAACCCAGATTTTGATGCCCAAAATTCCGTAGATCGTCTGAGCGGTAACGTAAGCGTAATCAATGTCAGCCCTCAGCGTGTGCAGAGGAACCCGACCTTCACGCGTCCATTCAGGACGCGCAATTTCAGCCCCATTTAGACGACCACTGACCTGAATTTTGATACCTTCGACACCCGCTCGTTGAGCACGTTGAATCGCTTGACGAACGACGCGACGGAAAGAAACCCGACGCTCTAGCTGTTCGGCAATATATTCACCAATCAAAGCTGCATCGGCATCAACACGAGCCACTTCGACCACGTTGACGCGAATTTGGCGATCGCTGCTTCCCAACGCCTCTTGCAATCCCAAGCGCAAAGTCTCAATACCGGCACCACCGCGACCGACAATGACACCAGGGCGAGACGTGCGAATTTCTAAATCGATCTGATCGGCTTTACGCTCGATCCGAATCTCAGAAATTCCAGGCTTCTTGAGATTGTCAAGATTTTTAGGATTCTTAGCAAAGAACTCGCGAATCTTGAAATCTTCTTTCAACAGTTCAGGATAGCGGCTAGTATCGGCATACCACCGAGAACGGTGATCTTTAATGATCCCTAGCCGAAACCCAGTTGGATTAATTTTCTGTCCCACGAATGCGTTCCTCTAAGATAAAGCAGTTTAAGTAGGAATAACTGAACTAGGATTCGGCTCCGGGAGCCACCGCCACCGTGATGTGACACGTTGGTTTGCGAATTTGGTAGGCGCGACCCTGTGCCCGTGGTCTAAACCGCTTCAGCGAAGGACCTTGATCAGCAAAGGCTTGGCTCACCACCAGACCCGCACGATCCATTCCCTCATTGTGTTCAGCATTTGCCGCCGCCGATCGCAGCACTTTGAGAACAGGCTCACAGGCGCGATAAGGCATGAATTCCAGAATGATCAGTGCCTCTCGGTAAGACAGCCCTCGAATTTGGTCGAGAACTCGCCGCACCTTGTGAGGAGACATGCGGATGTAACGTGCGATCGCTTTAACTTCAGTCGTATCAGTAGCCATAGTTTTCTCCTTGACGGGCGAGAGGCGAGGGATTGAGAATCAGGTTACCCGTCACCCCTCGCGCTGCCCTTTCTCCTATCGACGTGCTTTCTTATCGCTACCTGCGTGTCCCCGGAACGTCCGAGTCGGAGCAAATTCGCCGAGTTTGTGACCGACCATCTGCTCAGAAACATAGACGGGAACGTGCTGACGACCGTTGTGAACGGCGATCGTGTGTCCAATCATCTGGGGCAAAATCGTCGAAGCTCTTGACCAGGTTTTGATGACTTGTTTGTCACCTCTGGCGTTGAGCGCTTCAACCTTGCTCATCAGATGGTCAGCAACAAAGGGACCTTTTTTAAGTGAACGTGCCATGTTTAGGTTTCTCCCTAAGTCAAATTACGATTCCCGTCCGCCGCGTCCCCGTTTCGAGGACTTACGACGGCGACGCACAATAAACGCGCTGCTCAGTTTCTTTTTGTTGCGGGTTTTGCGCCCCAAAGTCGGCTTACCCCAAGGTGTAACAGGACCTGCACGCCCGATCGGGGCCTTCCCTTCTCCACCACCATGCGGGTGATCCACTGGGTTCATGACGCTACCGCGCACTTGAGGACGACGACCTTTGTGACGGGTGCGTCCTGCTTTACCCAAGTTGATGTTTCTCGCTTCGAGGTTGCCCACTTGACCGATCGTGGCGTAGCAATCCTTACGAATCAAACGCACTTCAGTGGAAGGCAATTTCAGCGTGACGTAATCACCTTCTTTTGCCGCAACCTGAGCCGCTGCTCCGGCTGCCCGAACGATCTGACCGCCTTTACCAGGAACCATTTCAACGTTGTGAACGATCGTACCGAGGGGAATCTTTTCGAGGGGCAATGCATTGCCGATCTCGATCGGAGCATCGGGACCCGACCGAATTACGGTGCCAACTTTTAGAGTGTTGGGGTGAAGGATGTAACGCTTCTCGCCGTCTGCATAGAACAGCAGAGCCAAACGTGCATTGCGGTTAGGATCGTATTCGATCGCTGCCACTCGTGCGGGAATGTTTAGCTTATCGCGCTTGAAATCAATAATGCGATAGAGACGTTTGTGACCGCCGCCCCGGTGACGACAGGTGATCACGCCTCGGTTGTTGCGTCCTTTGTCCCGGTGTTTAGTCGTGGTTAAAGACTTCTCTGGCTCGGTTTTGGTGATCTCGCTAAAGTCAGAAACGCTACGCTGACGGCTGCCAGGGGTCAAGGGTCGATAAATTCGGATGCCCATAATTTGCTACTCTCAGGGGTTTCTAAACTTCTGGGAACAGGGTGATTGAATCCCCATCAGCGAGGGTGACGATCGCCTTCTTGTAATGAGGTCTATGACCTGCAAACTTGCCGACGCGACGAGCTTTACGAGGAGGATGCTGAGTCGTGACTCCAGTCACTTTAACTTCAAACATGAGTTCGACAGCTGCCTTAATCTCAGGTTTGGTTGCCTTGGGCTGAACCTCAAAGGTGTATTGGTTGAGTTCCAATCGCTGAGTCGCCTTCTCAGTAATGATTGGACGACGAATTAAATCCGCTAAACTGCGGGGGCTAAAATCACTCACCGTATACCTCCTGGATCTTCTCAAGGGCAGCAGGGGTCGCCACAATGTGGTCGGCTGCCAACAAATCAAACACGTTGAGGTTATTTGCCGAGATCAGTCTGAGCTTCTCAATGTTGCGAGCAGACAGATAAACCGTCTCATTTCGCTCTGCCATAATGATCAGCACTTTCTTGTCTGGCTCGATTCCCCAACGACTAAGTGCCTGCACCATTTCTTTAGTCTTAGGACGAGGCAACTGAGCCGTAAAATCCTCCACCACGATCAAATCGGCAACGCGACTTTGGAATGCAGTCCGCAGCGCCAACCGTCGCTCTTTGCGATTCATCTTGATCGTGTAATCTCTGGGTTTGGGTCCAAAGATTACGCCACCGCCCCGCCAGAGCGGAGACCGGATCGACCCGGCACGAGCACGTCCTGTTCCTTTCTGTCTCCAGGGTTTGCGCCCACCCCCGCGCACTTCTGCACGAGTTTTGGTCGAAGCATTGCCCTGGCGCTGATTAGCCAACTGACGAACAAGCGCGCGGTGCACCACATGAGCCGCACTTTCTTCTTTGGCAACTTTAAGCTCGATCGAGGCTTGCCCCGCATCGGCTCCCTGCCAATCTTTTACTACACAATCAACCATTTCTGTCTCCTTCTGCCCTAGCGCCCAACTTTCTTAGCGGGCATGATTTGCACCAGAGCACCGGGCTTACCGGGAACTGCTCCTTTGATCAAAATCAAGTTCCGCTCTAGATCCACCCGCACCACGGTCAACTTCTTAATCGTGACTTGCGTTCCGCCCAGACGACCTGCCATCCGCTTACCGGGGTAGACACGTCCGGGAGTAGTGCCCGCTCCGGTCGAACCAGGAGCACGGTGGTTTTTAGAACCGTGAGACATTGGTCCTCGTGCGAAGTTGTGACGTTTCTGATAACCCGCAAAGCCTTTACCGATGCTGGTGCCCGTCACATCGACGATCTGACCTGCTTCAAAGATGTCAGCTTTGACTTCTTGACCTAACTCGTAGGCGCTGTAGTCTTCTGAAGGAAGGTATTGGCGCATCTCAGTGAGATGGCGTAGAGGAACAGAATTGGATTTGGCGAGGTGCCCCAATTCAGGTTTGCTCAATGACTTGACTCGCGTTTCACCAAACCCGATTTGCACAGCGATATAGCCGTCTGTTTCGCGAGTTTTGATTTGGGTGATGGGGCAGGGTCCTGCCTGAATGACGGTGACAGGAATAGCTAACCCTGCCTCGTCAAACACTTGAGTCATGCCGAGCTTTGTGCCGAGAATGCCGACAGCCACGGTAACTGGTCTCCTTTTCTACACACTTGAACATAGCGAAACTGCGATGTTGAGACGCAGATTCGTTATCGAACGGATTCCACGGTCTGAGACCATATGAATCTTACCTCTCGTGGTTTGAGAGGCAGCGGATTCCGCATTTCTTTGGACACTTTGGTCGATTGTGCAAAGCGGCTTGAGAGGAGCCGAATTAGCTCTGCTCTTTTGTGCTTCTCCCGCCTGGACTTGAACAGGTGACTGCTCAGTATCCGTGAATGGCTGGGGTCAAACGCGCAAGCTGGGTTTTGCAAACCCTGAAGAAGTCTTTTGCTTCTTCGCCCGAAGTCTCGAAACAATTTCCCTCACACGAGATGAAAAAGCTTTCTGAGATGCGCTACAGCATATTACCATAACTCACATCTGCCGACTTCTTCATGGAAATTGCACAATTAGAAATTTAGCGACAGTTAAGTATCCTAATACAGTCATGTGGCGATCGTCTACTAGATTGCCTAAATTTCTTTTTTAAGGTGAACGGTTGATGGAGTTCGAGCGCAACGATTAGATAGAAAACAATCCGAGAGATGCTTATTCTAGAATCACCTACAAAAAAAGTCTCATTGTGATGATACTGCTACTAACCTTCGTGTTATAAAATTCTTGGACGTTAAACTCTAGTGCGATTACTTCAAGTGCCATTAATACATTATTGGTTAGTTTTTCGATTCCATCAGTGCTTTATTCCTTAGCGCGTTCATTCTTAATAGGCAACTGCATTAAAACACTGTTGCAAGAATGATAGTAATCTTTGTAGGTCTAGCCGCAATCGACGAACAACCGCTCAAAGTATCATGAATCAACTTCGTTATGCGATCGTCAATTCTCCCCTCGATTTCCTGATGATCGCAGCCACAGATCGAGGATTATGCAGCGTCCAACTTGGAGACTCGATCGCAGAACTTGAAGACCAACTTCGTACTGAATTCCGTCAGGCATCCATTCAAGAAACGGATGACCTTCAGGAATGGATGCAAGCGATCGTGAACTATTTAAGAGGCAATCTGCCCTTACCTGATCTGCCCTGCGATGTCAGAGCAACTGTCTTTCAGATTCAGGTTTGGGAGGCACTTAAAAAGATTCCGATCGGAACAACCGTTCACTACAACGATATTGCTTGCACGATCGGACAGCCAACTTCAGTTCGGGCGGTGGCTCGTGCTTGTGCAACTAACCCGATCGCGCTTCTGGTTCCCTGTCATCGAGTCGTTCCCAAATCGGGCGGATTAGGAGGGTATCGCTGGGGAGTCAGCCGTAAACAGGCACTTCTTGACCTAGAAAAACGCGCTATAAACTAACCTCAGGAAACAAAGCCGTCATAGATGGATGATAAGTTTCGGGCTGCTATCTTCGGATTTCCCCTATCGTATTGATAGAACTTTTTAATCAGTGAAGCTGTCGGTCAACAGTAGAATGGTTTCTAGAAACTTAATGTTCGCGTCTCAGCGCATCTTTAAGACTTATCACCTGAAGATTGAACTTATCAGAAGAAAAATATTATCTTTATTTTAGGCAGCACAAAACCCAGGGACAGAGCGTAAATCTATGGCACTGATCACAACAGGCGGACAACTGATTCGAGACTTAGAAAAGTTTGGGGCACTGGGCGCATACGTCCCACTAGAAGGCGGATTTGAAGGACGGTATCGACGACGAATTCGGGCAGCGGGCTACACTTCCCTCAGCATTACCGCACGAGGATTGGGTGACGTAGCCATGTATTTAACGGGTGTTCACGGCGTTCGTCCTCCTCATTTGGGCAAGAAAAGTTCGGGTTCTGGGGCAGCGGTGGGCTACACCTACTTCATTCCTCCGATCGTCAACACCCAAATCGAAAATCTTCCTCCCAAATCAAAAGGCTTGCTGTTGTGGATTATTGAAGGACACATTCTTTCTAGCCAAGAGCTAGAGTTTCTCTCTAACCTGCCTTCTTTAGAACCTCGCCTCAAGATTGTGATTGAGTTAGGAGGAGAACGCTACTTTCGATGGACTCCGCTCAAAGCGGCGATCGCAGCCGCATAAAGCCAAAAAATTTGTCACCTCACCGATCCCATCTTCACAGCTAATGAGGATGGGATCGTTTCGTAGTATGAAAATTTATGCCGTTCGGCTCGTAATTATTTGACGGGCGCATTAGCATAGAGAGGTGACTGATTTCTTAAACCCTCTACGCTCACTCAAGGAAGGTCACTGGTTCAAGCTCATTTGTGGAGCGAGTTCCCATCACCTTCCTGCCATTCGGAGTCTTACGCTCGCTTATGCGATCGCTGGGGCAGACTGCATCGATGTCGCCGCCGACCCAGCGATCATATCAACCGCGCGCGAAGCCTTAGCCGTGGCAAGCAATTTGACTGAGGAGGCGCAAGAAAAAGGATTTGCCGCTAAAAACTCGCCCTGGTTAATGGTGAGTCTCAATGATGGGGAAGACCCTCACTTTAGAAAGGCTGAGTTTAGCGCTGCCAACTGTCCGATCGGGTGTTCAAGACCCTGCGAATCAATTTGTCCTGCTGACGCGATCGTGTTTGATCGTCCAGACGATTTCTCTGGAGTGATTGATACCCTTTGCTATGGCTGCGGTCGCTGTTTGCCGATTTGCCCGATTCAACACATTTCTACTCGCTCTTATGTTTACACGCCAGAGGCGATCTCTCCGCTGATTTTACAAGCGGGGATAGATGCGATCGAAATTCATACCCAACCCGGACGGTTAGCCGACTTTAAGCGATTGTGGAGGGCGATCGCGCCGCACGTTCATCAACTCAAGCTGGTAGCTGTTAGCTGTCCTGATGGCGAAGACTTGATTGATTATCTGTGGGCAATCCATGAGGCGATTTCCCCGCTTCCCTGTGAGCTGATTTGGCAAACTGATGGTCGCCCCATGAGTGGTGACATTGGGGATGGAGCCACACGCGCCTGCGTCAAGTTAGGGCAGAAAGTTCTCACCGCAGGGCTACCCGGATTCGTGCAGCTAGCTGGAGGAACCAATCGCCATACCGTTCCTAAACTCAGAACTTTAGGGCTGCCAAAGAATAAAAACAGTACAATAGTATCAAGATCGATTTCAGGAATCGCTTACGGAAGCTATGCCCGAAGTTTGCTTTTGCCAATTCTCAACCAATTAGACGCGATGGAGCTTCAACCCTTGAACGCTGCTCAAAAGATGTATCACAACAGCCCCTCGTCCAATGATTTAAACGTCACCTCGCTGCCAACTCGTCTTGAATCGAGTCCTGCCCTCTTATGGGAAGCCGTTGAGCTAGCCCATCAGTTGGTTTCTCAGCTAAAAGCCCCGGTCAGCAGAAATTGAGACTTTAATAAACGGCTCAGGTGCTTCAGGATACATCTACTCAGGTCAAAGACTCTCTACGCTAGCTGACAGGCTGCTTACGTTCCCGGTTTCGTTTTCTCAAGCTGTTTCACAAATTGTCATGGTGAATCGTAGCGATATTAACTTGTCCGACTCCTCACTTAACGCTGAATCTTCTCTCAATTTAGTGTCTGTAAGCCAATCTCAACCAGACATTCCTAATGCTGGAGGAGATGGTGAAAATGCTGAAAGCCCTGTTGTACTGACTATGCAAAACACGGACGATCTCGATAAACTCCTAAGCATCTTGCCCGATCCGATTCGAGTGCGTTTAGAAGAACACCCTCAACTCGACAGCCTCATCGAAGTGGTGATGGATTTGGGAAGACGACCCGAAGCCCGGTTTCCTGGCAAAGCAGAATATTTGTCTGAAACACCCATCACTCAAAATGACCTCAACGAGAGCATCACCAGAGTGGGCGACTTTGGCGGAGACAATCGCGCTGGCATTGAGCGCACTCTGCATCGCATTAGCGCGATTCGCAACCGCCGTGGCGATGTAATTGGGTTAACCTGCCGCGTGGGACGGGCGATTTTTGGCACGATCGGCATGATTCGCGATCTAGTCGAGAGTGGTCGCTCAATCCTGATGTTGGGTCGTCCTGGAGTGGGCAAAACAACGGCTTTAAGAGAAATTGCGCGCGTGTTGGCAGACGAGTTAGATAAGCGCGTCGTGATCATTGACACTTCAAACGAAATTGCTGGAGATGGCGATGTGCCGCACCCCGCGATCGGACGGGCCCGCCGAATGCAGGTTTCTCGCCCTGAGCTTCAGCACCAAGTAATGATCGAAGCCGTCGAGAACCATATGCCAGAAGTGATTGTGATTGACGAAATTGGCACTGAGCTAGAAGCTCTAGCAGCCCGCACGATCGCAGAACGCGGCGTTCAACTCGTCGGCACCGCTCACGGCAATCAGTTAGAAAACTTGATCAAAAATCCTACCCTCTCGGATTTAGTGGGAGGCATTCAGTCGGTGACGTTGGGAGACGAAGAAGCAAGACGGCGCGGCAGCCAAAAGAGCGTTTTAGAGCGCAAAGCACCGCCAACCTTCGACATTGCAGTTGAAATGACAGAGCAGCAAAAATGGGTCGTGCATGAACAGGTTGCAGAAACGATCGATATGCTGCTTCGAGGCAGAAAGCCTAACCCGGAAGTCAGAACTGTCAACGAGGCTGGAGAAGTCACGGTGACTCATGAGTTGTCGAGTAGCCCAGAAATGCAAGGAGGGCGATCGCGATCAAACGGGGTTCGCCATAATCCTCTTTCACTCGCACCTACGCCTGGTCAGGAAGGATTCTTCACGCCTCCTCCGCAAGGGCGCGGCTGGCGATCGTCTGGCAAAATCAAGCCGACTCAAGCAGCGTCACCCGAACAGCAAACCTTTGAGCAAATGCTGGATGTGTCTCTAAGTCGAGCTTTTGACGCGAGAGAGGAAGGACTGCGAAGCGAAGACTCTGAGAATGGGGAGTATATTCCTGGCCCCAACGGAGAGGATTTGCCTTTGCATATCTATCCCTATGGGGTGAGTCGGCATCAGTTAGATCAAGTCGTTCGCACGTTGAATCTTCCGATCGTATTGACCAAAGACATCGATAACGCAGACGCGGTTTTAGCGTTGCGATCGCACGTCAAAAATCATTCTAAACTGCGCCATTTGGCAAAATCTCGGCAAATTCCCATTCACACGCTCAAAGCTAGCAGTGTGCCGCAGATCGCCCATTCTCTGCGCCGACTGCTGAATATGGATGACCCTGCCATGCCCGACGCAGCAGAATTAGAGCTGTTTGTGCGAGGAGACAGCGAAGACGAAATTGAAGCACTTGAGGAAGCCAGACTTGCGGTGGAACAGATTGTCATTCCCAAAGGGCAACCCGTCGAACTCTTGCCGCGCTCTGGGATAGTTCGCAAAATGCAGCATGAGCTTGTAGAACACTACCACCTGCAATCTCGCAGCTTTGGAGACGAACCCAATCGCAGACTGCGAATCTACCCAGCATAATCAAGAGTTTTGAGGTTTGAATTTAGGCACGTCGCTGCTAGACTCAAAACTCTCATAGATTGCCGTTCATCCCCTCAAAACTCTCTTTGCCATGCTTGAGTTCATTCGCTCAGACCTTGCCCAACTTGCGGCTTATAACACTCAACACACCGACGATTCTCAGGAATCTAGATCCTCAGAAATGCGGGTCGATCGAGTGGATGTCAACGAAAGTCCCTATGACTTGCCGGATGAACTCAAGCAAAAACTTATCTGGACTTATCAGCAAACAATCGAAAATAATCGCTATCCCGACGGTGGATATGAAAGCTTGAAGGGCGCGATCGCTGACTATGTAAATGAGTCAGCTCATGCCTTTTCTGCCGCTAATATCTCGATCGGGAACGGCTCGGATGAATTGATCCGCTCATTATTGATTGCAACTTGCATCGGGGGAGCAGGCTCAATTCTAGTCGCTGATCCGACCTTTTCGATGTATAGAATTCTGGCACAGACTCTAGGGGTTCCGGTAGTGACGATCGGGCGTTCTCTCACCAATTTTGAGATGGACTTAACAGCGGCTCAAGCCGCGATCGCAGCCACCCAAAGCCCTCCGATCCGAGCCGTTTTTGTGGTTCACCCCAATTCACCTACTGGGAATGCGCTCACCGACTCAGAGTTGGCTTGGCTGCAAAGTCTTCCCCAAAACATTCTGGTTGTGATAGATGAGGCATATTTTGAGTTTAGTCAAACGAGCGTAGCCGATCAGCTATCGCACCATCCAAATTGGGTGATTTTGAGAACGTTTTCAAAGGGATTTCGCCTTGCCGCTCATCGAGTTGGATATGCGATCGCCCATCCCGAACTAATCACAGCCTTAGAAAAAGTCCGTCTCCCTTACAATCTTTCTAGCTTTACTCAATCTGCCGCCTTGGTAGCGGTCACCCACCGCCATCAGCTACTCTCCACCATTTCGCTGACTCTAAGTGAACGAACTCTGCTGATTCAAGCCCTTTCTCAGCACCCAGAATTTCAGGTTTGGGAGAGTGCCGCTAATTTTGTCTACTTACGGTTAAAAAACCCAGACTCCGCTAACGAAAAACTGGCGGCAATCTGTCAAACCCTTAAAAATCAGGGAACTTTAATTCGGCATACTGGCGGCGGGCTGCGAATCTCGATCGGCACCCCTGAAGAAAATCAGCGCACCATTGAGCGATTCAAAGAAGTTTCAAAGGGCTAGTTTTTAGGGGCGATTTCTAAACTGCCCGAACCGTGACGTGCCATTTGAATCGTGTGAGGCAGAACCCCGACCAGCAGTGCAAAAGCATCATCGGGTAACTGCGCGATCGTGTCTGCTCCAAAATAGTTTTCAAACTGGTTCAGAATCAACTGAGCGCGTTGCAATGGCACCGGGTTGTCAGTAAATTGCTGCGTTAGTCTGATCCACTGTCGTCTAATCAGGTAAGCTTTCTGACGCTCTTCCTGATCTGTGGGGTCAATTAAAGAAAGGTCGCCGACTGGCAAAATCCTTTCGCAGTTTAGATCAAAAAAGCTTCCTACAGCAGCACCCGGACCGGCAAATTCAGCGTGAAATCGCTTATAAATAATCAGCCCATTGCGTCTACGACTGTTGACGACCAGCAACTTTCCATCGTTTAGTTGAGTCAAAATATCCTGCACGATCGCGGGTTCGACAACGCCCTGATGATTCAGGCTCTCGTTTTTCATACCGTCGAAGCCTTGAAAGCTGGGAACACTATGGCAGATGAAGGAGCAGCTTAGGAATTAAAGTCAGTTTGTTACAGCATCAAACATGAAGCCACTCGCATGACCTGACCCCGTTGCCGTAACCAAAATACACAGGAATAGCGGTCTTCCAATATAGACAATCAACCTTTCCACTATATTCTACGGTAAGCAGTTGCGATCAGGAGGATTCAGACGTGAGTTTGAAGTAGCTGTGAAGACAAATTCAAAATCTTTAGAGAATTCTTTAACAAGGTCTTTATAAAGATTAAATATTACACCACTTCATCAGTGAGCAAATTGTACAGAAACCTAGCCAAAATGATAAGCTCGATAGCCTTAGGCAATCTTATGAAGCAAACTAAATGAATAATAAGCCGATCGAGCCAAGCTTTGATGAGAGCCTCAATTCTGGGCTAACGCCACCCCCTCGCGAACCTTATCGATCGAGTTTGCAGGAAGACATTGGGCAGGGATGGGCGTTTGTGCAGTTTGTTTGGCGCATCTCAAAGCGAATTCGGGGAGTCAAAAACCGCATTCGCTTCGTCATTGGGCTAATTTTTTGGAAGCCTTTCTTGCCCAATGATCAATAGATTTATTGCAGAGTTTTAAGTGCTGTGTGTTGAGTTTCAGGCAGTGTTATGTATTACGACCCGCATCAGTTTGAATTTGTCGATCGGCTTGAGTCAAATTGGCTCGTTATCAAAGACGAACTCAGTCGCTTGACGGCTGAAGATTTCGTTCCCTATCCCGAAAGGTATTTGCTGCAAAAGAAAACCGGATGGGAGATCTTTGGTATTTACTTCTTAGGTGTCAAAATCGACATCAACTGTGAACTCTGCCCAGAAACCGCCAAGTTAGTCAAAAGCATTCCTGGAATGGTCACAGCAGGTTTTTCTCGACTGGCACCGGGGGCACACATTGTGCCTCATTCTGGCAAGCCAAGCAATGTTTTGCGGTGTCACTTAGGGCTGTCAGTGCCTGAGAAGTGTGCGCTGCGAGTCTCGTCAGATATTAAAGCGTGGGTCAATGGCGAGTGCCTCGTGTTTGATGACACCTCTGAACATGAAGCTTGGAATCTGAGCGATCGCTATCGAGATATCTTGCTTCTCGATTTTAAAATTCCGCCAGATTTTGCTTTAAAGCGCTAAATATTAATCATTCAGGCATTGCCCAACCCAAACGAGTCGGCTGTTCATAGATTCGTTTTAAGGTGTTGACATCTCTGGGCGAGATCAACGGCGGATTGCGAACCTGAGAGAAATATAAGGCATCGGTTTGTAGAGAACTGTGTCCCCAAATTCCCAAAGCGTGACCCAATTCATGGCGAGCCGATGCCAGCACGTAAGTCTCTGCCTGATTGGGCTGCACTACGACCAGACAGCGATGCGCCAAAACTACTAGCGCGTTGGGTAAAGATTTTTTATAAAGCTCATATCGCGTTTCAGCCGCCCGAATTCGCTGGGGAACGGAGGGCTGTCCGGGTGTAACTCGCAGCGGCAGGAACGATCGCCGCACCACAATATCAGCAACCTCTCCTTGATTGACGACTTGCAAAGGCAGGTAAACAGTCCACTCTTGCACCGCTTGACTGACTGCCTTGATCCAGGCTTGGGCACGAGCAGGATCTGCGGCTTCTGCTGCCTCGATCGGCTGCACATAAACCTTGATTGGAAACTCTGACCACACCAAATAGTCAGGCTGGGTTTTTTGAACTTGATCGAAATAGTCTCCCTGATTTGCAGGGTCGCTCCATTGGGCTAACAGTGGCGGCAAAGGGTGAGCTTTCAGAACTGGAAGTGTCTCTTGGGCAAGAGAAGAAGATTGCAGAATCACCAGAATCAGCGTCAGCAAAATGCACCCAAACCAGCAAACAAGTGCCAGAGGGTGCATTTTACCTCGACGCAAATTCCACTTAGCCAATGCTTATCGCCCTACCCAACCTGCGCTGAGTACGATCGTCAACCCCATAAAGAGAACGGTAAGCGTCCAAGTGATCCGGTTGAGGGTTGTCTCAGCACTTTTGGTGCTCGTAAACAACTGAGCCTGCCCACCTAACCCGCTTAAGCCATCACCTTTAGGGCTATGCAGCAGCACGAGAATAATGATCCCGACTGCACAAAACATCCAAATCGTTCTTAGAATCAAAACCAGCGTCATGATGACAAATCCAATTAAAACAAATTAGGTGAGTTGATCGTGACTTCTACAACTCGTCGTTAGATTCATTATCGCGCAATCTTGACCGGAGTTCGATTTGCCCGTATGTCAAACTCGGCAGATTCTACGATCGAGCGTCCTGTCATTTCAGTAGGCTGCGGCAGTCTGAGAATATCCAAAATCGTTGGGGCAATGTCAGCCAACCGTCCATCTTCTCTAAGAGCAACGTCAGTTCCATGTCCGGGAATCTTCAATCCTTCTCCTTCTACTAGGATAAACGGCACCGGATTAGTGGTGTGAGCCGTCCAAGGGTTTCCTTGTTCGTCCCACATCAGTTCAGCGTTTCCGTGGTCGGCAATGATCATAGCTGTGCCTCCAGCCCGATTGACCTTTTCTAACAGGCGACCCAAACAGCGATCGACCGCTTCTAAAGCTGTGACCGTCGCATCCATTTGCCCCGTGTGCCCGACCATATCGGGGTTTGCATAGTTGATGACTACGAGAGAATAGACCCGCTTTTCGATCGCCGCGATCGCCACATCGGTGACTTTCTCTGCCGACATTGCCGGAGCGCTATCGTAGGTCATCACCATTGGACTCGGTACCAATTCTCGATCTTCACCAGGAAAAGGTTCTTCTAAGCCCCCGTTAAAAAAGTAAGTAACGTGGGCATATTTCTCCGTTTCTGCGGCGCGAAATTGACGTAACCCATTCTCAGAAATGACTTGACCCAAAATGTTGTTTAAGTTTTGTGGCTCAAACGCCACTAGAACCGGAAGCGATGCATCGTATTGGGTGAACGTTACCAACGGCAAGGGTCGAATCTGCTCTCGCTCAAAGCCTTTGAACTTAGGATCAGCCAGAGCTTGGGTTAGTTGACGCGAGCGATCGGGACGGAAGTTAAAGAAAATCACGCCATCACCAGGTTTTAGCGCACCGGGCGCGATCCGAGTTGGGATCACAAACTCATCGGTTTTGCCTTCAGCGTAGGAGGCTTGTAAAACTTCTAGCGCCGATCGCCCGTCACCGTCTCCATCTTGAGTCATCACGTCATAAGCCAGTTTGACCCGATCCCAGCGACGATCGCGATCAAGGCTGTAATAACGACCGCTGAGAGTGACAATGCGACCTGTGCCGACGCGATCGCAATAGTCTTGCAGTCGTCGAATTGCATCCGCCCCTTCGGTTTGCTGGGTGTCTCGTCCATCGGTAATCGCGTGAATACAGACATTCTCAATGCCTTGCTCTTTTGCCAAATCGAGCAAGCCAAATAGATGACTGAGGTGAGAATGAACCCCGCCATCTGAACACAAGCCAACCAGGTGCAATTTTCCCTGATTACGCTGCACTTCTTGGCAAACTTTTACCAGGTTGGGATTGCTTAATAAGCTGCGATCGTCAACCGCATCTGAAATTCGCACTAGCTCTTGAGGCACCACTCTGCCAGCGCCAATGTTGAGATGCCCGACTTCTGAGTTGCCCATTTGCCCATCGGGCAGCCCGACATCTTTCCCGGCTGTACGAATTAATGTGTGAGGATAGGCTGCCCACAGGCTATTCATCACAGGTGTTTTAGCGGCGGCAATGGCGTTCCCGTCTGTTTCTTCGCGGTAACCCCAACCGTCTAGGATGATCAGCACTACAGGAGAGACAGGCACCTGTGCCATAAAGTAATGTCCTTCCAATGAATAATTTCTTCCGCAAATCATACCATTGTGATCGAGATCCCTAAACCAAGTTACTCCCCGAAGATTCATGCTTTGAAAGTGTAAATCTTGATTGGGGAGAGTTGAGAATGGTGGAGTCTCGATCGTTGAGGTAGCTATTGATTAACTGCTTGGCATGGTAAGCGTTCTATTACTTCACCTGACTGCCAGTTCTCAAAGTTTTATGACTTACCCTTTATTTTTATCGAAATTAACGACTCTTTTGAGTTTTCTTTGTCTTTTCTTTCTCTTTCTGTTTTTCTCGTTTTGACTCAATTTTGGCGGTTTTCTCGGCTTCGATCGCATCTAACTGCGCTCTGTCTTTCTCTTCAGCAATTTTATCAAGGTAGTAGTGATAGTCTCCCCGATAGAGCCGCAGTTCGCCATCTCGAATCTCGACAATTTTGTTGACCGTTTGAGAGATGAAATAGCGATCGTGCGAGACAATAATCACGCTGCCATCGTAGTTTTGAATCGCTTCTTCTAGCATTTCTTTGGCTGGAATGTCTAAGTGATTCGTCGGCTCATCCAAAATCAGCAGATTGGCGGGACGGAGCAGCATTTTGGCTAATGCTAACCGTGCCTTCTCGCCGCCGCTCAACGCTTCTACCTTCTTAAAGACCGTATCGCCACTAAACAAAAACCGTCCCAAAAGCGTCCTAACTTCCTCATTAGTCCATTTGGGAACTTCGTCATGAATGGTTTCGATCACCGTTCTATCTAAGTCGAGTGCTTCGGCTTGATTTTGCTCAAAATAACTGGGGACGACATTATGATCCCCTAACTTGATGCTGCCATCGGTGGGCTTTTCGGCTCCGGTGATCAAATGGAGCAGCGTCGATTTACCTGCACCGTTAGGGCCAAGAAAGGCAATGCGATCGCCCCGCTCAATCAGCAAATCAGCGCCAATAAATAAAATCTTGTCGCCGTAGGTGTGAACCAGATCTTCAATAATGACGATTTCTCGACCGCTGCGAGGGGCGGGAGGAAAGCGAAAATGCAGCCCTCGCATATCGCCATCAGGAGCCTCAATCCGCTCGATTTTATCCAGTTGCTTCTCGCGGCTTTTTGCCTGGGTGCTGCGAGTGGCGCTGGCACGGAAGCGATCGACAAAAGTCTGTTGTTTCTCCAATTCTTTTTGCTGCCGCTCAAAGGCGCTCATTTGGGCATCGCGCTGTTCTTGCTTCTGCTGCAAGTAGGCGGAGTAGTTGCCGAGATAAGTCGTCGAAATGCCGCGCTCGGTTTCAACAATTTGGGTGCAGAGCCGATCGAGAAATTCGCGGTCATGGGAAACGATCACCATCGGGGTTGATAGCCCTTTGAGATAAGTTTCTAACCACTCGATCGTTTCTAAATCTAAGTGGTTGGTCGGCTCGTCGAGCAGCAGCAAATCGGGCTTTTGCAGCAGAATCTTGCCTAAACTCATTCGCATCTGCCAGCCGCCGCTAAAAGCGCTGACTAAGCGATCGCCATCTTCGATTTCAAAGCCCAACTCTGGCAAAATTTTCTCAATTCGGGCATCTAAGCCATAGCCATCCATGCCTTCAAACCGCCGTTGCAGCTTGTCCATTTTGTGGATCAGCTTGTCTAACTCTTCAGGATTTGCGGTTTCCATGTCACGATGCACTTGGGTCAGCGCGTCGTGAACGTCGTTTGCCTCTCCAAAGGCACGCCAAAACTCTTCTCTAACCGTGCGCGTCGGATCGACTTCAAATTCTTGCGTTAAGTAGGCGATGTGCAAACTTGAAGGACGAATCACTTCTCCGGTGGTCGGCTCCATTTCACCTGCGACGATTTTAAGCTGGGTCGATTTGCCTGCTCCGTTTACGCCGACTAAGCCAATGCGATCGCCAACTTTGAC
>JAYVFW010000093.1:0-5840 GCA_043772715.1 Phormidesmis sp.
CGGTGTCCAGAACTTGTAAGCGAGTTTGAGCGATCGTCAATTCTTGAGTGCTTTTCTGAAGCTGTTGGCTAAGTTGAGATTGCTGAGTTTCTAGACGCAGAATTTCGGTTTTAGTCTGCTCGGATTTGAGTTGAAGTTCTCGATGCTGTTGACGAGCTTCTGTGAGGTGCTGCATCGCTTTTTGGTGGGCGATCGTCGCCTTAGTCAACGCATCTTCACATCGAAACAGAATTGCATCGATTACCTTGAGGCGTTCTCTCAAGGTCGTAATTTCGGCTGACTCACCTGCATCTACAGTGCCAAACCGAATCGGCGATCGCCCGCCAGAACTGCCGCCCGTCATGGCTCCGCTTTGCTCAAGCAATTCTCCATCAAGCGTCACGATCCGATATTGCCCAATGTATCTCCGAGCGTCGCTCATCGCCTGAAAGACCACCGTGCTGCCAAACACATAAGAAAACACTTCCCAATAGCGATCGTCACACTCAATCAAATTAATCGCGAAATCAACACAGCCACCCATCGATCGCAGAGTGCTGGCAGAAGGAGCTTTTCCGGCTCTGATTTTGTTGAGCGGCAGAAATGTGGCTCGTCCGGCGCGTTTTTGTTTGAGAATCTCGATCGCGGCGGCTGCGATCGCATCATCATCCACCACCAATTGCCCTAATCGTCCGCCTGCTGCCGTTTCTAATGCCGTTTGATAGCGCGGCTCCACCCGTCCGAGTTGGGCGACGAGTCCGTGTACGCCTGACATTCCCATTTTGAGAATCACTTGCGTCGCGTGAGTGCCCTGAGCTTCTTGAATCGCTTGGGACTGTGCCTCTAATTTGTCTAACGTGCGCTGTTTGTCTCGCTGCTCGTTTAACAAGCGCGTTTGCGTCTCTTTCTGGACTTGGGCTTCTTGCTCGGCGGCAGACACAGCTTGCGCGATTGACTGAATTTGAGCGGTAGCTTGCTCTAGAGAAGTGGCGAGTTGAGTCTGCTCGGCTTGTTTTTCGGTGAGTTGCTGGGTGAGGGTTTGCTGCGATCGCGTCTGTTCTTGAATCTGTCGCTCAAGCTGGCTGGCACGTTCTCGCAGTTGCGCTTGCTCAGTGCGTTTTGGCCCTAGCTGGGTCAGCAACGTATCCATTTGGTGACGCAGTTCAGTTTGTTCTTGCACCCAAGCCTCAGCGCTTGCCGCAGAAGCATTTGCAGCTTCGCGGTTCACCTCCAGCGTTTGTTTTGCGTCGTCTCGTTGCTGATGTAGAGACGCGAGATCTCGTGTCTCTGCGGTCTGCTGTTCTTGGGTGAGTGATTCTAAAGTTTGGGTTTGCTCGTGGATCTCTTGCTGCGATCGTGCCAAATTCTCAACTAAATTCCGGCTGGCGGTTTGCAGATCTTGCTCTTGTCGCTGGAGTTGCCGCAATTCTGCCTCACGAGTTGCCAGCGTCGATTGGAGGGCAATTTGCTCTTCTTCGCCTAAAGAACGAACATGGGCGTTGAGTTTTTCTAATTCTGCCGATGTTTTCTCAACGTCGATGACGATCGCCGCAATCTGAGTCGTTAAATCAACAATTTCTGTCTCGCCAGTCTGAATCTGCGCTTGCAGTTGCTCCACGCTTCGAGCAGCTTGCCGATAGCGAATCACGACTTCCCACTGCTCTTTGGCTTGCAGTTCGCCGCGAAGTTTTTGATATTTTTCAGCTTTGATGCGGTCTTGTGCCAGACGATCGCGCTGATCAATTAATTCTTTCTCAACGATGTGATATTTGTCTTCTCGCTCTTTTACCGCGTCGAGCTTGTCTTTGGCTTGGTTGATCTTGCGATCGAACGATGCTACCCCAGCCATTTCATCAATAATTTCTCGCCGCTCTTTTGCGTTCATGGAGATGATTCGGGTTACGTCTCCCTGAAGCACAACGTTGTAACCTTCTGGATAAATTCGCAGGCGACTGAGTTGCTCGTGTAAATCAGTTAAGGTGCAGGGTTCGCCGTTAATAAAATAGTTGGATGTATAGGTGCCTTGCTGAGTGACTCTTAGTTTTCGGGTAACGCTCCATTCAGTGTTAGGAGTGTTACTTGCACCGTTAACGTTACCATTGCCGTTGATGTGTCCATTTTGGTTAGATGTCAGTTCGACTTCTTCACCTTCAGGTTTGCCCAAGGTATTGAGCAAATCAAGTTCGTCAGATAGATCAAATGTAGTAGTGACAGCGGCTTCAACGGTCGATCGTCCGCGTGTGCTCTGGGTGTGATTTACCAAGTCAGGGAGCCGTTCTGCCCGCATTCCTTTAGAGCCTGCCAAACCCAGGCAAAATAGCAATGCGTCGAGCAGGTTTGATTTGCCCGACCCATTGGGACCCGAAATCACAGTAAACCCTGGCAACAACGGAATTGGAGTCGTGCCACCAAAAGATTTGAAGTTAGTCAGTTCGACGCGCTTGACGTACACAGGCTGTTCTGACCGAAAAGTGGGTGTTTAGTTTAGCCCGAATATGGCTTTGTGGCTGGAAAAGAACGAGTTTCCTATAGTGATAGCACAGTTAGAACAAACGTTCTACATATTTTTTGGTTTTTTGATGATTTTGAGCAATTGTACAGGCAAAACTCGATTCGGAAAGAAATGAGGGTACGACAATGCCATGCCCGCACCAAATCTAATGGGTCAGACTTTTATATTCGTGGGGCTGCCAGAAAACATGAAGAGGAGAGCAAAACCCACGATCACCAACCCCACCGAAAATCCCAATAACTTTAATCGATTTTGCCACGCCCCAGACTGATTGGGAACACACCAAAGAACTAGCGTCCCAATCGCCATCAAGCTGCCCAAAATTGCCGCCGTTCCCCCGACCCAAGCTGCCATCAACCAGAGAAACAAACTCACCATATCCCCCCAGTTAACGATCGTTAGTCTAGATGAATCGAAGCTCTAGCGATCACTAACTAAATTATCCGTCACTTAAACGTCATAAATGCGGCATTCTGCGGCATCTGGGCTGTCTGCACAATAGCGATCGAAGCTCGATCTTTTATCTGGACGCTGATTCAGACACTTCTGCTTGCACTTCTTCAACTGCATTCCAAGCCGCAACACATTCACTTGACACAGCTCTACCAGTTAGCTCGATCGCACTTCCTCCCCAGACAGATCTCTTCCCTATTGCTGATCCCTATGTTCTTCATCACAAAACTTAACGCCTAAGTAAATAAGAAGGCATAACCCCCTTTTGGTAGACTTGTAAACTGAGAGCGCTTTTCAAAGCGGCGCAATATCAGCAGTTGGAGGACTTACTTCGTGGAAAACACGCTGGGTTTAGAGATTATTGAAGTGGTTGAGCAGGCTGCGATCGCCTCCGCTCGCTGGATGGGAAAAGGGGATAAAAACATGGCTGACCATGTGGCGGTCGAAGCCATGCGGGAGCGGATGAATAAAATCTATATGCGTGGTCGGATCGTGATTGGAGAAGGAGAGCGAGACGACGCTCCGATGCTCTATATCGGCGAAGAAGTGGGGGTGTGTACTCAGCCCGATGCCAAAACCTTCTGCAACCCCGATGAGTTGGTCGAGATTGATATCGCCGTTGACCCCTGCGAAGGCACTAACCTTTGCGCCTATGGGCAACCTGGCTCAATGGCAGTGCTGGCAATCTCCGAAAAAGGCGGATTGTTTGCTGCCCCCGACTTTTACATGAAGAAAATTGCGGCTCCTCCGGCTGCCAAAGGCAAAGTAGACATCAACAAGTCTGCCACCGAGAACTTGAAGATTTTGTCTGAGTGTTTAGATCGGTCGATCGAAGAACTGGTCATCGTCGTGATGAAGCGCGAACGCCACACCGGTTTGATCGCTGAAATCCGTGAAGCAGGTGCCAGAGTGCAACTGATCAGCGATGGTGACGTAGGCGCTGCCATCTCTTGCGGCTTTGCAGGCACCAACATTCATGCGCTGATGGGTATCGGTGCCGCTCCTGAAGGAGTTATTTCTGCTGCTGCGATGCGCGCAATGGGTGGGCACTTCCAAGGTCAACTGATCTATGATCCAGAAGTGGTGAAAACAGGTCTGATTGGCGAAAGCAAAGAAGCTAACATCGATCGTCTGAAAAGCATGGGCATCAACGACCCCGATAAAGTCTATGACGCAAGCGAATTAGCATCGGGTGACACCGTGCTATTTGCAGGGTGCGGCATCACTCCCGGCAACCTGATGCAGGGAGTGCGCTTCTTTAAGGGCGGCGCAAGAACCCAGTCGCTGGTGATCTCCAACAAATCTCAGACGGCTCGGTTTGTTGACACCGTTCACATGTCTGGACAGCCCAAAGTGGTGCAACTGCACTAATCGCTCGGTCGATCGGTGATAGGGAATAGTCCGCGAGGTGTTGGACTATTCCCTGTTTGCTCACCATTCTTGACCCGTTAATTTTCAAATTCATCGCGTTCAGCATCGTAATTTTAGAGTGAATTTAAAATGAACATTGCCGTTGTGGGGCTGAGTCATAAAACAGCTCCGGTTGAAGTTCGCGAAAAACTGAGTATTCCTGAACCAGTTTATGACAAGGCGATCGCTGAGTTGTGCAACTATCCTCACTTAGAAGAGGTCGCAGTTCTCAGCACCTGCAACCGCCTAGAAATCTATATTGTTACCACCGAAACCGAGCAGGGCATTCGCGAAGTCATTCAGTTTCTCTCAGAACACAGCAAGCTGCCTACGATCTATTTGCGTCAATATCTCTTCACGCTGCTGCACCAGGATGCAGTCATGCACTTGCTGCGAGTTTCGTCAGGCTTAGATAGTCTGGTTTTGGGCGAAGGACAGATTTTGGCACAGGTGAAGCAGTGTCATAAACTAGGGCAGCAGCACAACGGCGTAGGTCGGATTCTCAATCAACTCTTTAAGCAGGCACTCACCGCCGGAAAGCGCGTTCGCACCGAAACGAGCATCGGCACCGGAGCCGTCTCAATTAGCTCGGCAGCCGTCGAACTGGCGCAGATTAAAGCCCAAAATTTAGCCGCCTGTCGCGTGCTGATCCTTGGTGCGGGTAAGATGTCTCGGCTGCTGGTTCAGCATTTGCTGTCTAAAGGTGCCACTCACATTACGATCTTGAACCGCACGATCGAGCGAGCCAATGAGTTAGCCAAGCTGTTTCCCGATGCGCCGCTGCATCTGGGTCTGATGGCGGAAATGCTGCCAACGATCGCCGACTCTGACATTATTTTCACCAGCACCTCGGCGACCGAACCGATTCTCGACGGTGCCAAACTAGAGTCTGTGTTGCAGCCCAACCAACATTTAATGCTGTTTGACATTGCCGTCCCTCGCAACGTCGATGCAAACGTCAACGAGTTGCCCCACGTCCAAGCCTTTAACGTGGACGATTTGAAAGCCGTGGTCGCGCAAAACCAAGAAAGCCGCCGTCAGATGGCAATGGAAGCCGAATTGCTGCTCGACGAAGAAATCGACGGATTTGATCTGTGGCTGCGATCGCTCGAAACTGTTTCCACCATCAGCAGCCTGCGAGACAAAGTAGAAACGATTCGGGCCCAAGAATTAGAAAAAGCGCTATCGAGATTAGGAAATGAGTTTGGCGATCGTCATAAAGAAGTGATCGAAGCGCTGACTCGCGGCATTGTCAACAAAATTTTGCACGACCCGATGGTGCAGTTGAGGGCACAGCAGGATATTGAAGTTCGTCGTCAAGCGATGCAGACATTAACCGTGTTGTTTAATTTAGAAACCCCCTCCAATCAGCAAGCGAGAGTGTAGAAAAAAGTTAGACGTGAAGCAAACAGTAAGCTGAAACCGATCGGTTCGTATACTTATGACTGAAATCGTTTTTTTGATTGAGGATGACCCAGATGGCGGC
>JAYVFW010000094.1:0-2114 GCA_043772715.1 Phormidesmis sp.
TCTGAAGTCAAAATGATCCGGAGGGGAGCAGGCATAAAGAGGGGTTAATTAGAGGGTCTTCCTATCTTATATTTAATTTCACCCTCCTACTTACGAACGTACTTCGGCATAAACTAGCGGCAATTTTGGGCTACTACCCGCACCCGTGCAGGAGTATCCAGGAATCGATCGAATATTGTTCCATTGAGCATAACTATTGCTATGAGTCCCTAGTTGCAGGGTTAAGTTACCGCTGCATCCCTGTGCCCCGCTGCGCTCTTCAAAGTAGCCATTTAGCTGCCGCGATCGTCCCCCATTACACCCCAAACCGGAAGGGCTTTTGACCCAAAGTGTGCCTTGATAGTTGACCCCACCATACCGAGTGGCGTAGTGAACGATTTTCCCAGCACAAGACGCTTCTGCCGCGCTGGGGAAAACGGTATCGCCACTCATACTGCGGTAAACGTGATTGGATTGGGCAAGTATAGCTGTCTCACTCAAGACCAGCATTGCTGCGGTTAGTAAAAAGTTCCATTTCATCGTATTCCTCCAGAGTTCCAAGTAGGCGAATTGATCCTTGTGAATTATCCTTTAGCTTTCAGCCGGAAACCATTTACAAACTAGTTTGCCATCGACTGTAAACCACTTTGCGACTAATCCGCGTGATTTAGAGGGTTGCGTTGTAAATTCTGATTGTTGAGTTTTCAGTGTAGTGCTGGCGATCGTTAAACTGTTCATAATTTGTCTCCTTTGATTTCAAAATTGAGTCATTATCGTGGTCTTGGTTTACTTCACGGTTAATCGGTTGAAGTTATGCAGTTAAGCCCCTGGTTTGACAAACTTACTTGTAAAGTTTCTACAGAAGGTAGACCCACATCTCTGAAACATCACCGCTGCAAATCCCAAACTCGATGAAATTCATTTAAAATAGCGTTTCGAGAAAAAACACGTTGGCATTTCTCATTCTTATGCTGCTTCTGCAATTCAGCACGTCTCACTATTGTCGCAAAGCTCGGTTAGCCCTGGGCTATAAGCAAATTCCTTATCAAGTCGAAAACCTAACTCCCGGACTGCACACCTTCAAACTCAAGCCGCTCACGGGAGGATTGACCACGCTGCCTGTGTTGCTGCCGCAGATCGAAGGGCAACCTGTAGCGATCGCTGACTCGACTCAAATTTTTCACTTTCTAGAAAGCTATCGCCCTGATCCTCCCCTCGTTCCGGCTGATTTAGAAGCGCGATCGTCTGCCTGGATGTTAGAAGATTGGCTCGACGAAAGTCTCGGCATTGCGGCTCGATTTGTTTATTATCAGTTTCGATCGGGGGAGGGCAAATCACTCGACCCGTCGCTGATGAGTCAGGTGGTAATTCAAGTCGTGAAGCGACAATATCGCATCAATATCGCTAGTGTTGATTTAGCAGAAAAACGGTTAGCCACTGGCTTAGAAGCATTGAGATTACGCTGGCAAGATCAGGCTTATTTAGTGGGCGATCGCTTGAGTGTGGCAGACATCGCAGCGGCGGCGTTACTCAGTCCACTGGCGCGAATTCCAAGCTATCGAAAGGATTATTCGTGGTTATTCGATCGGCTGATCGAAGTCCATCAAACTTGTAAAGAGCCGTTACCACCGGGATTGGAGCAAAACTGAACGGTATAATAGAGAAGTTGCAACTTGTGGTTGTCTATGACGAAAGCGGCGCAAATTCTCAGCGTTCTCTTGCTCTCTTCGCCCCTCTATCCGTTAGTTGCCCTTTCGCTGCCTCCGGCTGATGACCCGCCCGAAGAGGTGTTGCGATCGGAGATTATCACCGAGGCTCGATCGCCGATTGATGGCAAGCCCCTAACGGCTGCTGAGTATGCCGAGTTGCAATCTGATATTCAAAAAGGGCAGCCTGTTCAACCTCAACTCTCCCCCAAAGTGAGAAAAACGATCAGACTTTTGCGCCTCAGAAGATTTATCAAAACCGTTTTCCCATTTATTCCGATCAAGTAAGTAGGCACAAATCTATAATCGTCGCGCCGTAAGCGCAGACCAAACTCCGCGTATTAAGTTTTACAAGATAATCGGCAGAATCATGATTGCTAAAATCATACCAACCGCCAACATTAGACCTCCTGCACGAATCCGGGAACG
>JAYVFW010000095.1:0-2114 GCA_043772715.1 Phormidesmis sp.
ATCAGTCTAAATTAGAAGCTCCGACTTCTAGCGATCGGGTTGCCGTTTTGCTAATGGGCTACGGTGAGGTCGAGAGCTATGACGATTTTGCTAACTACAACGAGCAGGCGTTAAACCTATTAACCGCTAAGTTCGCTCCAGTGCCAACCTGGGTCTATCCGCCTTTAGCAAAGCTTTTAGCCGTGTTTGACCTGCACGAGTGGAGTCACCAACACGATCACTTCATCTCGCCTCACAACGCCATTTTTGAGCAGCAGCGAGCAGGCGTTGAAAAATCGCTGCAAAATCGCTGGGGCGATCGCGTCAAAGTCTTTAAAGCCTTTAACTTCTGCAAGCCTTTCTTGCCTGATCAAGTTTTAGAAGAAGTTAAGGCAGAAGGGTTTGACAAGATCTTGATCTACCCGCTTTTAGTCGTAGATTCGATCTTCACCAGTGGCATTGCGGTAGAGCAAGTTAACAATGCCCTGTCAGCCCTAGCAGACCCCGGCAAAGAACACTGGCTGAAAGGAACCCGCTATATTCCGTCGTTTTATGCCGAGCCAGAGTATATCGACTTAATGGCAAAGCTCGTCGAAGACAAAATCAAGTCTGAGTTGGCGGTGGCACACTTGCCTTCGCAAATCGGCATTGTGCTGATGAATCACGGTTGTCCGCACAAGGCAAAAGGCTTTACGTCTGGCATTGATGAGAGCCAAAAACTCTACGATCGCGTGCGCGAACGCCTACTCTACAAATATCCTCTAATCTCAGTTGGCTGGCTCAACCACCAAACGCCTTTGATTGACTGGACGCAGCCAAACGCAGACTTAGCCGCAAGAAACCTGATTGATTTAGGGGCAACTGCCTTGGTGTTTATGCCGATCGGCTTTGCCACCGAAAATCACGAAACCTTGCTAGATGTCGATCACATCATTCATGGGCTACGCAAAAAGCGCCCTGATGTAACCTATGTGCAAATGGCTTGCGTCAATGACGACCCCGGCTTTTTGCAGATGGTAGCAGATTGGGCACATCCTCAAATCGAAGCGCTGCTATCAGAGCAAGCGATGGCTGTAAACCCGGCGTTGGCGGCTTCACAAGCTGATCACCATCACGATCACCATAGTCATGATGACCACGATCACGGACATCATCACCATTAGAAAAACCGTTTCGCGTAGGGGCATGGCGGTGCCATGCCCCTAGACCCTGCAAGCAACCAATATCTTTAATCCACAATCTTTAACGGATTAAATGGGAAGATAGAAACCAACCTTTGCAGCAAAAAGCGCGATGGTGCGACTGCTTTACGAAAACTCTGTCACCCACCGGGGATATTTGATTATCCCGTTTGTCGGTGGGTCGATCGCAGGCGAAGAAATTTATTCCTACGCGCTCTTGTCAGAATTGGGACATCGAGGACGGTTCCACAAGACAACCAATCCTTCTGAGAATTTCTCAGGTCGGATTGAGGAAATCATCAAAATCGCCCAAGCTCACTTAGTGCAACACTTAGAAATTGAGAATGACACTGATTATTTCAACCGCCGCTACACCTATCGAAATAATCTGATCATTGTGCTGCGTCAAGGCAGAAAGATTTTCTATGATCACTATCCTCCTGGTGATTTAACTAACATTGCGGCTCCCAAAATTTTTGAGAGTGAGTCAGACTGCTTAACCTGGATTCAGCAAGGACTTGATTTGCATCATCAGCCTTCTGGTTTGTGATAGAGCGCCGTCTGATAAAGTGTTTGTTCTTGATAAATCAACAGAGTTTGGCGACCCAGACCGAACAGTCTCCCTGCTTGCACCCCGACGGTAGGCAAATGCCCATTACTGCGGCAATGTCCAAAATACACTCATCCTCTGGGATAGCGATCGTCTGATCGAGTCTCTGATCAAGATTCAGAAGTCTGACTTGGTAATCGCAGCTATACAGAAGGTTGCAAGAGTAGTAACAAATTATACAAGCTTTATTTTTTACCTCCCTTAGATAGAAGCAGTTCTATCGCTAATTTCTAATGGAATAAGAATCTGATACCAATTTAAAAAGCGAACAAGGCAGATCGAAGAGGATGCAGGGATGCAACCTAGACGGGGACGATGCTCCAAAAATTATCTGCCACCTACAC
>JAYVFW010000096.1:0-5832 GCA_043772715.1 Phormidesmis sp.
CGCCTGGGCCTCTGGAGAGGCACTTACTGAATAGAACCTCCTGCACGAATCCGGGAACGCCCCCTAAATCCCCCACAAGTGAGGGACTTTGAAACCGCAAGTCTTCTCAAAGTCCCCCAGAATGGGGGATTTAGGGGGCACAAGCCGACCTAAACGGAGCGAAATCTGAGAGAGCTTATGTCGAGAATTTTATTCATGCAGGAGGTCTAATAAGCCGATTTGGGTAAAGGGCGCGCTGCTTCGCAGATACCGCAAGGGTCGCATCATCTGTAACAGAGTTTAAAGGTTGGAGCTTTAAACATCAGAATTGTTTCAGACTGAAACCGGATATTCCGCCGCCGCAGGTGAAGTCTCTCAAAGCAGCCTTTCAAATCCACTGTTCATTTTTAATACTCTTTCTCGTGTTTCCCCCGCGAAGAAAATCATGTTAAAACCTCTCTCGACTGCCTTTAAAATTAGCCTCCTCAGTTTCTCACTGCCTCTGTTATTCACTGGCAATGCCTGGGCGAAAACCTGTACAAAAAAGGAAATTGAGACATACATCAGCAATAAAAATCGACCTGCGATCGTTGACTGCGGGGCAGGAGCGGTTCCTGATTTGCTCAAAGCTCTGAAAAAGGGTGGAACGACAAGCGAGTTTGCTGTTTCAGCTTTGGAATTTATCGATACAGATGGTAAAACCATTGTTCCTGAATTAATTGAAGCTTTTAAGAGCGGAACTCAGACTATTCGCAGAATTGCTGCTTGGGCTTTGGTGACTCAGGCTAAGAAAGACGAAGCCAAAGAAATTGTTCTACCTGTTTTGATTGAAGCCCTTCAAGGTCAAGATTTAGATGTACGAGTAATCTCCATGAATGCTTTAGCGGAGATTGGTTCGACAGCTAAGGCGGCTGTTCCTGCGCTAATTGATAACTTGAATCATGAATACTCTATGGTTCGCTGGAATGCTGCTTCTGCATTGGGCGCGATCGGACCTGATGCTGAAGCGGCTGTTCCTGCGCTAATTGAAAGGCTTAAAGATGAGAACGCGACTGTCCGTAGCTTTGCCGCTAGTGCCCTTGACAGCATTCGCAAAAAGGCAAAAGCTGCGATTCCTGGTTTAGCTGAATCGCTGAAAGACAAAGATGCGACTGTCCGTAGGAATGCTGCTTATGCTCTAGGAAATATTTTGGACGCTAACGAAAACGTAAATGTAGAGTATGAGCCTGCTCTTCCTGGGTTGATGACAGCGCTCAAGGATCAGGACGATACTGTGCGTGCTGGAGCTGCCTCCAGCCTAGAATACTTTCCTAAAGACTATGAAGTGGTTGCTCCTGTCTTAATTGCATCTCTCAACGATAAAAATGATAATGTTCGCAATCCGGCGGCAGTCTCTCTACGAAATCTTGCTAGAAAAATGCAAGAAGAAGCCAAAAATCTTCAGGAGACCGAAAAAGCGATCGTCGTTGTCAGTCAAATTCAGACGGCATTTGGCAACTCACCGGAATTTGAAGATAATCGCTTAGGCGTGGACAAAACCCTGGCAACGCTCGGCGATCGCAGACAATCATTTCTGCTCCAATCAGCGACTAAATGGGTTTTAGCCGGGAAAGAAGTTTGGCTGGCTCATGCCGCGTTTTGGCTTGCCCTGATTCTGGTCTATCCCAAATCCCCGCAAATTCAAGCGATTTTCTTCTGGAACCCCTGGGTGCGGAAGATTATGGGATTGGGGTATGTCGGCTTTGCGTTGACCTGGGTGCCATTTTTGCGCCGATCGCTCTTTGCCCCCTTTCGTGAATCACTACTTGCCGATGCTGGGCTAGAAAACTTTAAACCACAAGCCTATTTTGAAAACTCAGATATCAAATACCAATCAGGCGAGATTAAACCGATTCGAGAGGCTGTTTCAGGGTTTAAAGGACAAGTTGTGCTAGAAGGCGCTTCGGGATTGGGCAAGACCATGTTTTTACGTCACCTCTGCCAGCAGTCACAGCGAGTTGTGGTTTATCTTCCGGCAACCAAGTGCGCGGATGGCGTGATTGAGGCAATTCAAAAGAAGCTGCACGGAGAGGAGATTAAAGACCCGAAGTTTTTGCAGAATTTGATTTATAGCGGCGCGATCGCCATCTGCATTGATGGTCTGAATGAAGTCAGTGCTGACACACGGGCAAAGATTGTTGAATTCACCGAAAACTACTTCAAAGGTGACATTATTCTGGCAACACAGCCAATGGAATGGACACCCCCTTCAACTGCCAAACAATTTGTGATGCAGCCGTTGGCGCGATCGCACGTTCAAGCCTTCCTGCTCTCTCGCAAACCGCTAATTCCTGATTATGCTCCGGTTAAAGAGCAAGCTTATGAACAGTCTTGTTCTCGTTATCTTGAACAAGTGTTGAACGATCAGCAACCCTTAGAAGAACTAGAAGCCACTCAACGGATTCTCTCTAACCCAATGGATTTGACCGTGATTGCTTCAATGATTGCCGCCGACAAACAGCCTGATTTGTTCCGCTTGCAAGAACAACAGTATGCGGTCATAAGAGAGGAGTATCAGGAAAAGCATCTGGGGCAAGAATTTCCGTTAGATGTCTTTTCGGAAGCAGTCTACCAAATGCGACTCAACGATCAGACAACACTGCCAGAAGAACAGTTTTTAGAGGAACTGTTGGGTATGGAACGGCACAAAATGGTAGTCAGTCGTCAGTCTAAAGATAGCCAAGGCAAACCTGCTAAAGAATGGTACTTTCGCCATGACAAAATTGCTGAGTTCTTTATTGTTCAAACCTTCTTAGAACACCCAGAACGGCAAGAGCAACACTTAGGCGATCCGCGCTTTCGAGGAGTCTATTTTATGTTGGTGAATTTTCTCAAGCTGGAGGATGCGATCGCCCTGCGCGAAATGCTAATTCAGTATGCTGCTGACACAAAGGATCACACCGTTAGCGACACGTTTGTGCAGTTGTTGCGATCGCGTAAAGTAGCGTTCATCCCAACGGCAGCGTGAAGTTGGACGTGGACGATCGCGGTCAAACAAACCGCTTGGACTCCCTTAATCACACGTGAATTCGACGGGGTTTTTCGCTTCGTTCTCAGGGGCTTCCCGAATTCATCATCGGAGCGAACCACCTCTGTCGAACTGACGTTAATCATCATCGATCGGTTCTTGCTGCCCCAACTCGCCCGTCGAAATCTTGGACGATCGCCAAATCCACCAGCCTGCGATCGCTAATGTGAAATTCCCTACCAGCGTCATTGCGGCTTGCACCGTCACAACCCAATTCAACGAGGCAGGATTGTCGAAAAAATGCCAGGTGCAGGCACACATCGCGCTCACCAACGCAGGCAACATTCCAAACGAAAGCGATCGCCATGCCAGATTTTCGCTCACCTCGGCATAGCGCCAAATCAGCCAGATCGCCGCGACCCATTCGATCACACTAGAAACATGAATCACCCAAGTGGGAATCGAGAGAGCGTGCATAAAAATCGCTTGCCTGGTGAACGTTAAATTTGCGACGATCGCGGATTGTATTTGCGACGATCGCAAATCGTAGCATGGCACTGCCGTGCCCATGATCTCCGCCAATAACCAACATGATTTAATCCACGATCGCCCATCGCCAGCTCTAGTCTAAATTGACTTGCCGCTATAAAATTGGCTGCAACCTAGAAATCTGAAATGAACAAGCTGCGAGCAGTGTTGTGTGGCTACTATGGCATGGGTAACGGCGGCGATGAAGCACTGCTAGCTTCTTTGCTGCAAATGTTGCCCCCCGAAATAGAGCCGATCGTTTTATCGGGCAACCCTCAACAGACCCGCGATCGCTACAAGGTGGCGAGCTGCGATCGCAAGTCCTCAACGTCGGTCGTTCAAGCATTGCGTCAGTCGGATATTTTTATCTGGGGCGGCGGCAGCTTAATGCAGGATGCGACGAGTCCTTTTAGCGCTTTTTATTATGGCGGATTGATGAAACTCGCCCAAGCGATGGGGCTGACGACGATCGCCTGGGCGCAAGGCATCGGGCCCTTAAATCGATCGCTGACTCGCTGGCTGACTCAACAAGCCCTCAAGAATTGTGTCGGGGTGAGTGTGCGAGATCGTGGCTCTGCGGCTTTATTACACCAGTGGGGCATCTCATCGGTGTTGGCTCCCGATCCCGTTTGGGCGATGGAGTCGGAAGCCGTACCGGGATTGTGGGATTTGCCTGCGCCTAGAGTTGCCGTGAATCTACGATCGCATCCGCTATTAACGCCCGATCGCTTAACCGCTTTGACTCGCGCCCTGATCGATTTTCAAAAAGCGACGCAGGTCTGTTTGTTGCTGTTGCCATTTCAGGCGAGTCAAGATTTGGCGATCGCTCAAACCATTCAGCCCCAGCTTCCAGGGTTTAGCAAAATTCTGATATTAGAAAACCCGCAGGAGCTAAAAGGGGTATTTCGCGGCGTAGAGATGGCGATCGCGATGCGATTTCATGGGCTAATTATGGCGGCGGCTGAAGGATGTCGGTGTTGTGCGTTGAGCTATGACCCCAAAGTGACTCACCTGATGGATGATCTAGAGATGCCTGGGTGGGAACTCACCGATCTGCCGTTAGACTCGCATCAGATTAGCCAGACCTGGATAGAGCTTTATGCCAACGGCGAAGCGCTTTCGACCGATCAGATTCATTCGTTGGTCGATCGCGCATTGATGCACCAAGACGTGCTGCGAGGAGCCTTGAGAAAGTCTTAAAAATATGTGAATTCGACGACTTCGTTACACCAAAACCACTGAACTCATCATCAAATTCAGTCAATAGAATAGATTTTCTAATGAACTATGGAACTAAGTTTTTTGTCCCAAAGCGATCTATGGTTTGATAGGTTTGGATGCGTTTTTTCTGCGGATTCACATCAACGACTCTGCCTTGCTTAAGCATCCAAAGCTACAATAGAGCCATATGGAACAAGAAGTCATCACCCTCCTTTCTAGCCGCGAAATCGAAAAAATGCGCCGAGCCGGACGCTTGGCGGCAGAGCTATTAGACTATCTAGAACCTCTCGTTCAACCGGGGGTTAGCACGCTCAAGCTCAATGACGAAGCCGAACGCTGGACTCAGGCGCATGGGGCAAAAAGTGCTCCTTTGGGCTATCACGGGTTTCCTAAATCGATTTGCACCAGCGTCAACGAGGTCGTTTGTCACGGCATTCCTAACGCTAGACAGATTCTTAAAGACGGCGACATTATCAATATTGATGTAACGCTAATTGTCGAAGGCTATCATGGCGACACCTCTAAGATGTATTTTGTCGGCACTCCGTCACCCTTGGCAAGGCGCTTGGTCGAGGTGACAGATAAGTGTCGTCAACTGGGCATTGAGCAGGTAAAGCCGGGAGCTAGAATCGGCGATATTGGGGCAGCTATTCAAGAATATGCAGAGTCTCAGGGGTTTTCGGTTGTTCGAGATTTTGTAGGGCACGGCATCAGCAACATTTTTCACACTGCACCTCAGGTGCCCCATTATGGCAAGCGGGGAACTGGCAAAAAGCTCCGCTCAGGGATGGTATTTACGATCGAGCCAATGATCAACGAAGGCACCTGGGAAGTTGAGGTGATGAAAGATAAATGGACGGCTCTCACAAAAGACCGTAAGCTCTCAGCCCAATGTGAACACACGCTAGTCGTCACTGCGAACGGTTACGAAATTTTGACTCAATAGAAAGGCGTTGCTGAATGCAAATATGAATTGCCCCCCCTAGCCCCCCAAGTTTGAGGGGAACCAGAATCTTAAAGTCCTCCAAAATTGGGGGATTTAGGGGGCGAAAGGATTCAGCCTCGATAGACAGATTCATACTTGCATTCAGCAACGC
>JAYVFW010000097.1:0-18587 GCA_043772715.1 Phormidesmis sp.
ACCGTTGCAAATAATCTTTTTGGGATCAGTCCCGGTGCCCCAGGTCGAGAGAAAAACTGGATTGCCGTCGCTGCCTTTTGTTTTGACTGCCTCTTGCAGAATGCGTTTAGGCAAAATTGCCAGTCCCAACACCCTTAAGAACGGGGCAAACGGTTCTGGAGTGGTGAATTCGATGCGCCGATCGTCCACTTTTCGCACACTGGGAAACACGCGATTTTTGCCAATTCGCAACACATCTTGAATATCGGTCGGAATGGCAGGATTAAGGAAAATATCTTGAAACGTGAACAGCACATCATCCACCGTCAACGGTTGCCCATCTGACCACTTCAGCCCCGGACGCAGCGTGAACTCAATGCGTTTTTTGTCGTCAGCGATCTTCCACGATTCTGCTAAGGCTGGCTCGACTTCTCCCGTCAATCCATTTTCGGTAATCAGCCCCTCATACATCAAGGTGGCGACGCTAGGGTCTTCATTGATCAGCGCATAGTTAAAGCTTTTCGGGTCGCTGAGGGTAGAGTCAACGAGTTGCGGCACTTGCGCGGCTGACGTTCGATAGAGTTGGGGATTGCAAGCACTGAGGGCGATCGCCACCCCAACCGCCAGCAGACCCAACAGCCAATAACGCCGAAAATCTTTCGAGAAAACCGTAGAAACCATAGTGCCGTGCGCAGAAAGATCAGAAGTCTCAGCAGCCCTACTATACCGGAGGTGAACTGCGTCCTTAATCCTTTCTACACCCTAGACAGATTTTATGGAGGACAAATTAATTTGACGTGTCGAGCTTATGGCGCATTGCGAAGCGAATTGAGCCGTTCTCTCAAAGCGAGTCGAATCAGCGATTTGACCAAAAAAGTTCCGCAAACACCAGCAATGATAAAGCTCGCGATCGCGCCCCCTTGGTAAGCTCCCACAAGCAGCACCACTCCCGACAGTACAGAAAACCCCGTCAGACAGGCGTAGATTAGGGATTTCACCGCTAAGTGGAGGGTTTTGAGGTGACGATCGCTCTCGGACTGAACTCGAATCTGCAACTCTCCCTGTTCGATCCGCGCTTCGAGTCGTTGAATCGCCAATTCTGCCGAGTTGGGTTTGCGAATTTGATAAGTCAGAAAACTTTGGGCTTGACGCGCCAACTCACCCAAACCACTGCCGTGATTTTTAGGGGCTGTGGTCACCAAGCTTTTCACAAATGGTTTTGCGGCAATTAGCAAGTTATATTGCGGGTCTAAGTCGCGAGCCACTCCATCCAAGGTCGTCAGCGCCTTGATGATAAACGTCATCTTGGCAGGAAGTCGGAAAGGCTGCTTCTCAAACAGCGTATACAACTCATTGCGTAAGCTGTTGAACGCTTCGACTTCAACAGGTTTGTCAGTGAAGCGATCGATTAAAAAGCCCAGCACTCGCCGCACGGGGGTCATGTCTGACATCGGCTCAATCAAGCCCATATCAATCAGCGTGTGAATCACTTCGTCGGTGTCTTTTTTGAGGACTGCGAAGAAGGTTTTCACCATCTGATCGCGGTTGATCGGCATCACTTCTGCCATCATGCCAAAGTCGTAGAAGATCAGCCGTCCGTCGATCGTGACTGCCATATTGCCGGGATGGGGATCGGCTTGAAAGAAGCCATCTTGCAGCAATTGCTTGAGATAAGCACAAATTCCTAAATGGTTGATATCTCTCGGATCGATGCCGATCGCTTCTAAACTTCGCCGATCGTTGACCTTGATTCCGGGCACATATTCCATCGTCAACACCCGTTTTGTGGTGTAGCGCGGATAAACCTTGGGCACCACAATGCGCGGATGGTCGGCAAAGTTATGGCGGAAGCGATCGGCGTTCATCGCTTCTTGAACGTAATCGACTTCTTTATAGAGAATCTCAGCAAACTCTTGATAAATCGCCTCAAGATCGTATTGTCTGGCAGTCGCAGAATAACGAGTACTTAGCCGAACGACGCGATCGAGAACTTTAAGATCTAAATCAAACAATTGATCGAGTCCCGGACGCTGCACTTTAACAACGACTTCTTCACCCGTGTGCAGTCTGGCTCGATGCACCTGTCCTAAGCTTGCTGCGGCGAGCGGAACGCGATCGAACTCACGATAAAGCGTGTGAAGGGGGCAATTCAATTCAGATTCAATAATGGCGATCGCTTGGTCAGCGCTAAATTCTGGGACGCGATCTTGGAGCTGCGAAAGTGCTTTGACATATTCGATCGGCAGCAAATCTGCCCGAGTCGAGAGCGCTTGCCCAATTTTGATAAACGTCGGACCCAAATTGAGCAATGTGCCAACGAGCCACTGAGCGCGGCGATCGCGACGGGCTGAAGAACGCTCTGCAACGTGACTGTCCCACCACAGATAAAAGCCAAACTTAGCTGCCGACAGCGAAACATCCACTTGACGCGCCAGTGGAGAATCGGTTTGCTGTTGCCAGCGCAGAGGTTTGGGTGGGAGGGTTTGTAACATAGCTTCAAGTTATTATACTCAGTCTTCCCGCCTGAATCTGGAAAGCCTCGATCCGCTGACTAAATGAGTGAGGAGGCATGAGAATTTCTAATCAGCCAAAACCTCTGAGGTTTTCGCTGGGTTTAGCTACAAACCCCAAACGATCGAATCCGAACGAGAATCTGGTTATTGAGCGATTTTAGAGTTTTGCGGCAACGTCACCGTAAAGCAAGTTTCGTAGGATTGTGTGGCATCGGTAGGCAAACTAGATACTGCGATCGTGCCATTCAAGTGCTGCACTAAATTCTTCACGAGCGCGAGTCCTAATCCGGTTCCGGGCACCGCGTTTTGAGTCATGCCTTGGCAGCGCCGGAACTTCTCAAAAATGTAGGGCAGTTCTTCTACTGAGATGCCATCTCCACCGTTACAGATCGTGATCGCAATTTGCTGTCCACTCTGCTGCGAGACTTTGACTGAAACAGTGCTGTTGGGATCTGAATATTTTCCGGCATTGGTCAATAGCTCTAACAAAATGCGGTTTAGACTGGTCAAATCAGTATGAAGCGTCAGCGATCGCGCTGGTAGCTCGATTTCTAAAGTTAGCCCTTTCTGTGCCCAACGCTGATCAAAAGACTGCCTCATCTCTGTGATCACCTGTCTCAGATCAACTTTCTGAAGCTGAATCGCGACTTGCTTGCTCTCTAACTCTTGCAGCGCCAACAAATCGTTGATCAGGCTGGTTTCTTGAGCGCACTGCTGCTCTAAGATGTTGAGATATTGATCGCGACGATCGGGCGACAAATCTGCCTCCCGCAACATCCGAATCGCCAGCATCATGCTGGTTAAAGGCGTTCGCAGTTCGTGGCTTAAGGTGCTGAGAAACTCATCCATACGCTGATTCATTTCTCGCAGTTTTTCAATCTGTCTGCGGGTGATCTCATACAGCTTTGCCTGAAGCTCTAAGCTTTGTTGCAGTTGAGCCGTGCGCTCTTCGACCAGCGATTCGACCTGGCGCAGCGTCTCGGTTTGAATGATTGCAGAACTGACTTGAACGCCCACCAATTTCGCAAACTCAATCTCGTCAGGTTGCCAGACGCGAGGTTGATTGTGCTGAAGCGTGATGAATCCTAAAAGTTTGTTTCTGCTCTCTAGCGGCACCATCAAAAGCGACGGCATCCGTTCAGGTGCAAATAAAGGTGCGATCCCAGTGGTTTCTGTCGTTGCTGGAAAGTCGTTGCGATCGCTAAACATAGGTGGCTCGGCATGAGTGACAGCAGATTGGCACACTACACACTCCGACACCCAAAAGGACTGACTTAAGATCTCACTGGCTAGATTGGCGCTCTGAGGCTGCGTTTCTGGTTGCCACTGGCATTCCACCGTCACTCTGGCTTTGGGAATGTGATCTAAAGAGCGCGAATTGTGTCGAGGGTCCCAATATCTTAAGCGCAACACCGATCCTTGAGTAATTTGAAGGGTTTGAGCCGTGCCATCAATCGCCAGCTTGAGAATTTGTGGCAAATCCACTGAGTTTTGGATAGCCACCGTCAACTCTTGAATCAATGATTGATATTGAGCCTGCTTGAGAACTTGTTGCTGGAGTAGAATTTGAGAAACAGTAACGGCAACTTGATCAGAAACCGTGGTTAGGGATGTCGCTTCTAACTCCGTCCAAGAATGGGAATGGGATCGCATGAGACTGATCGCTCCGTTGACTTGACCTTGAAATCGCGTGACAGTTGACAAGACAGATCCGATCGAACCCGATCGCCACTCAGGAACCAGATCACTGGGCTGTAATTCTGAAATAATCAGGCTGCCTGCGTCTAACGTTGCCGCTTCAAGGGTAGGATAAGTTGCCAAGATTCCGGCTTGCTGACTGGCAGTCAAAGGGTTGCCAAACCAGCTAGCGACGTGGTGTTGAGTCGAGTGCTGGGTGCAGATCGAAATCACACAGCCCTCTGCTCTAAATTCTTTTCCTAAAATTGCAGCAAGCTTAGACAAAATAACCTCTGGTTGAGCATTTTCTACCACCACCTGAGTCATCTTGTGCCCCAGGAGCGCGTCTGAGATTTGCTGAGTGAGCCGGGTAGGACTTTGATCCACGAAAGCACTTTCACCTAGACGGTTAGCGAGTGAAGATTTGCACTTAAATTGTGACGAGAAGGCGCTCTTCTCTAGGAGCGGCAGAGTTGATGACTTGCCCAGCTAATTTTGGCGATGGGTGAACCCGTGAAACTCTTGATTGCATCCTACGATCGTGCCCATAATTGCTTAACTTGGGCAGGTGTTGTTCTTGCTAGCCGTTGGGATCAGCATCGTAAGTTATCAGGTTAACTTGCTGAAAACTATCCAGTAACCGTAATTTCTCTACGATCTCTCTGGACTAGTTCCCAAATCTCCAGAGTTGCACTGAAATGAAGCGGACACAGCGAGAAATCTGTTCGCCTTGAAACTGAAACTGTTCTCTCTTTTTAGAGTTGACATAGTACACTTGAACGGACAGTTAGACGATCGCACACCCTTACCCTCAAGCGGTTGATTTGCAAGCATGACCCTAAATCAAGCGTCTCCTCTTATTCTCAAGGTGATTGGCACGGTCAAAGGTCCGGGCGAAAACGGCAATCAGTATGTATTTATTACCTCTGATAATCGCTCGGTCAAGATTGGAGAGTATGTCTACTATGAAGTTCGAGAGAATGACGAGGCGTTCAAGATTTTAGGAAAGATTTCGGCGCGTCGATTGATTGACCATTTGCCCGATCGCATTTTTGCCGACACGGAAATCAGTCCCGAAGCGATCGCGGCGCTCGTAGGCTTCACTTACGCCAATCCTGAAATTTACGAAGTTAGCGTCGATGTGATCGGTTATTTTGACCGATCGCTAGGATTCATGAATCCCCGTAAAAGTCCTAACCCTGGGGCAAAGGTTTGTCTGGCTGACGATCAGATGCTGCGACAAATTCTCAACCGCAAACAGCCACAGGAGATGGGATCGGCGCACATTGGCTCACTGCTGCTGAGAGAACCAGGCGCTGTGCCGATCGCGCTAGATGTCAAAGAACTGGTCAGCACCCACATGGCAATCCTGGCAGGCACGGGATCGGGAAAATCCTATACGGCGGGCGTT
The DNA here is from genome assembly GCA_043772715.1 of Phormidesmis sp. Lineage (GTDB taxonomy): Bacteria > Cyanobacteriota > Cyanobacteriia > Leptolyngbyales > Leptolyngbyaceae > Phormidesmis_A. The sequence goes on from JAYVFW010000097.1 coordinate 5,581, forward strand.
TTAGTCGAAGAGTTGCTGTTGCCCTACAATCGAGCGGCGGTGCTGATTCTCGACCCGCACGGAGAATATGGCACGCTCACAGAAATGCGCGGTCATCCAGACTTTCAAGACCCTGATGGCTATTCGCCCAAAGTCAAGGTTTTGACCCCAAACGATATTCGGATTCGGGTGTCTTCGCTGGATTACTCGGATATTTTGACGCTGCTGCCAGAGATGAGCGATCGTCAACAGTCAATTCTCAACAAAGCCTATCGGTTGCTGCAAAAGCACAAAAAAGGCGAATATCGCTGGGGCATTCAAGATTTGATTGCAGCAGTGCGAGAAGCCGATGTTCAAGAAGATGATGAGGGCAATCTCAAACAGGGTTCGTCGGCTCCAGCACTAGAGTGGAAATTAGAGCGACTGGAGCGATCGGACTACTTTCACACGTTTGAGCATACGGTTAGCCCTAAAGACTTGTTTGAACCGGGGCAGGTCACGGTGCTGCAAATGAATGAAATTAGTCAAGACGAGCAGCAGGTGATTTGTGCGGCGGTGCTGCGGCAATCCAACCAGGCCCGCATGAACACCCATCGAGGACTCACCGAAAGCAGCGACGAAAATTATCTACCTTACCCCGTGTTTATTCTGATCGAGGAGGCGCATCGATTTGCCCCCGCCCATGAGCCATCTCGCTGTAAAGCAGTGCTGAGAACGATTCTCAGTGAGGGAAGAAAGTTTGGGGTCGGCATCGGGCTGATTACCCAGCGTCCGGGCAAGATTGACTCAGATGTGCTGTCTCAATGCATGAGTCAGTTCATTATGCGAATTGTCAATCCAGTCGATCAAGAAAGCCTTAAGCATGGAGTCGAAGCGGCAGGTCGAGATTTGCTTAAAGAGCTACCTGCACTGACAAAAGGGCAAGTGATTATATCTGGGGCGTGTGTGAATACGCCAGTGCTTTGCAAAGTGCGTCAACGGCTCACTAAGCACGGTGGAGAAACGCTGAATGCTCCCGAAGAGTGGCTGAAGCACTTTCAGACGCATCGGGTGCAAGAGCGGACGATCGAGCAAGCCCCGATCGCGATTCCCAAAAGAGCGCAAACGGTGCGAGGTCGAAGCATTGATTAAAGAATTCCCGCCGTTACTTAATTTTTTCCAAGGCTGATTCTTGATATCTGCGGTAGAGGGCTGTACGATCGATCGCGATCGCATACCGTTTGTCACTAGCAGGCACTGACCCCATCAGCTTAGAAGCTTTACCCCACGTATCGGCTAAGTTTCGCCACTGCTCAGGAGTTTGCGCCGTCTTGCCAATTTCAGAGGCTCTCTCCGCTAAACGCACCGCCGTTGCAAAGTTATCTTGATCGAGATTGACCCCACTTGCCGATTGAATGGAAGTCGAATTTTTTGCGGGAGCAGTGGACGATCGCCCCTCTTGCCACATATAAACGCCCCAACCCGCTAATAGCAAAGCTGCGCTGACCGCTAACCCGCCCACGATGCCTTTTTTAAATTGGTTTTGTTCACGCATTAAGTGAGGCGATACCGTTCGGGGGCGATCGAAGCTCTCAATGCGATCGTTTCGCCAATCGGTTAGCAGTCGCTTGAGGGGATTTTTGCGCTTCAGCACAATTTCTTTTGACCAAAGCACTTGCCCATCGGGGTCGCGATTGATTTCTTCGAGCCACAGCAGTTGTTGTTCACGGACGATGCGGCTGTTGATATTGACTCGACGAACGCTGCGCGGCTCGATCGCTTCTAAGATTTTTTGCACGCGATCAGTGAGCATCGTTTGCTCTAGTTGCTCTCTGGTTGAGGCTTCGCAGAGCAGTTGCAAAATGCCGTTGGCAAAGATGGCGCGCGTTCTGACACCAGAATCAGCGAGCTTGTCGTTCAGCACTTGAATAATGGCTGCGACGCTGCCCTGGTGTGCTTGTCGAAAAATATCGTTAACCGGATCTGCTGTCATGCTCATCAGTTTGGTACAAAATGAACCCTGATCGTCTGGACTTTACACAGGGATCATGATAGCAGGAGATTTGCAAACCGTTAAAAAGGCTAGTTCAAATGACGAGAATCGTTGAAGCGGCGAATTTGCCAAAGGTCTGTGTTAAAGCGGTTTTGGCTGGTTTGGTGCCAGCGCGATCGGTCGATCCAAAATTCAAATAGTGCGGTGTTGCCTGCTCTGACTCGCCACGAGCGATCGCTGCCCAACAATTCGGCGATCAAGTGCTGCAAGATCCAGCTATGGCTGACAATCCACAGACGATCGCCGTCAGTGTGACGTTCAATCAGTTGTGTGATAAATTGCTGGGCGCGAGTGCGGGCATCGTGCAGCGATTCGGCTTCTGGGATTTGAATCCAGTCGGGTGAGGCTTCTAGGCGGCGGCAGAGTTCTGGGTAGCGAGTTCGCGCTTCAGACCAAGTTAGCCCTTTGAGAATGCCGTTCTGAAATTCTTTGAGTTCGTCGGCATATTGAATGGCGATCGCAGGGCATTTCTCCTCGATTTCTGTTGACGAAGACTCAGCCGATGGATCGATCAAGTCGCTCACCGTCGCCGGAAGCGGTGCTAACTGAAAGGAGGATAATAAGATCTCGGTCGTTTGAGCGGCTCGTTTAAGCGGACTGCTATAAACGTGGGACGGATGCCAGGATTCTGCTAAAAGATAGTGCGCTAGTTTTTCTGCCTGCATTCTGCCCGTGCTAGAAAGCTCAAAGTCTCCGTGTCCTTGCATCCGTTTTTGCTGGTTGCCAGTCGATTGAGCGTGACGGATGAACAAGAGCTTGAGAACTTTGGACATAATAAATCTAGAGGAGTGGGTAAGTCGCCAAACATTGACATGGTTCAGTTTGTAGCATTGAAAACTTTCTATGGAAAGGTTGCTAAGGGTCGATCGTGTTTGGTGCTAAAGTCCGATTACAATTGCAAGAGCAGGTTTTGTATATCTAATTCAGCAGAATAATTTTATGACCTTAGTGAAGTCCACCACCCGCCATATTCGTATTTTTACTGCTGAAGTTGAGCATAACGAGCTGGTTCCCAGTGACAACGTTTTGACGCTGGATGTTGACCCCGATAATGAACTCAACTGGAATGACGATGCGTTGCAGAAGATCTACCGCAAATTTGACGATCTGGTCGAGGCTTATAGCGGAGCTGACTTGACTGACTATAACTTGCGTCGCATCGGGTCAGATCTAGAGCATTTGGTACGATCGCTCCTCAACAAAGGTGAGGTTTCCTACAATCTCAACAGCCGCGTTCTAAATTACAGTCTCGGTTTACCTCAAGTAAAGCCTGACGACTCTGCCTCCACAAAATAAATCTAAATCTGAATCATGCCTGAATATTCAGTCAGCAATTCGTCATAGGTAAGACTGTCATCCTGATCTTGCGGACTCCAGAGCAGCTCAAACACCATTAGGTAGTCTGGGTTAATTGAGCCAAGTCTTTCTAGCGTCGCTTTGAGCGCTTCTGTCGTCCGCACTTCACTCAGTAAGGGCTTATCGTCAGCAGTCCCGATGATCAGTGTCACCACAATGTAAGAAGCGGGATCTTCTTCAGGATCAGGCGTAAACGTTTTGGTGTTGACTCTGCCGCCGACATTGGTTAGGGTTTCGACGCTAAAGTTGCTGCGCTCGGCGATCGAGGTCTGATTAAACAACGTCTCCGCCTCTTCGCGAGTCTTCACCGTTTGTGAACTGGCTAACACATGACTCCAGTTTTCGGGCATTCTCAGCAGCGCCAGAACGACTTCCTGTAATTCTTGCTGAAGTCCTTGAGGAGTATCAGTGTCAGCACTTTGCACAATCTCAGATAGCTGCGATTGAATGGCACGACCTTCTGCCAAAAGTGCTACCTGCAACTTAGTGACTGTCACCTTATTGTTATCAAGTTCTGAAGTGGAGCCGATGCCTTTTCTCGCTGAGAGCAGCATCCAGACGAGCAACCCGCCGCCGCCCAAGAGCATGAACATGACGACCAGCAACCCAAACCCGCCGACACTAGAGCCATAGCCGTAGGAAGAACCCCCATATGGGATAAACACGGCACCGCCGCCACCACTGTAGCCTCCAGAAGGGTTGTTGCGACTTGACCCGCTCGATCGCGATGGTGAACTCCGAAATGATCCGCCACTGCTGCGTCCGCCACTGCTTTTAGCGTAGGCAGCGCTACTTAAATCTAATGCCTTGCCTTGCAGGGTGACGATCGGCAAGCTGACTGAACTGAGCAGACCATAACTAATGACAGTGGCACAAAAAAGCTTTAAGGTTTTGGTTGGCATAATGTCCATTTATTAAGTTAACTTGCATCTGCTCCCTGGTTTTCATCTTCCAGCCAGCGCTGGTAGAGATCGGGGCGACGAATTCGGGTTCTTTCGATCTGCTGCTCTTTGCGCCAGCGATCGATTTCTGCATGGTTCCCAGATCTCAACACTTTTGGCACTTCCCATTCCCGAAACACAAAAGGACGGGTGTATTGAGGGTAGTCAAGCAACCCTGCCTCGAAGCTTTCTGCTTTGAGAGACTCTTCTTTGCCGATTGTGCCCGGAAGCAGTCGAATCGTCCCATTTAACAATGCTAACGCTGGGATTTCTCCACAGGTCAGCACAAAATCGCCGAGAGACACTTCGCGATCGACCAAATTAAGCACCCGCTCATCAACGCCCTCGTAATGTCCACAAAGAATGACAATTTGATCGTAGTTAACTGCCAGTTCTTTAAGTAGCGGTTGATTCATGGGTTCGCCTTGAGGAGTCATGAAGATCACCTGTCGTCGGGGCAACATCGGCAATGATTCTATAGCAGCAAAAACGGGTTCTGGCTTAATCAACATCCCCACCCCACCGCCATATGGCTCGTCATCGACGCGACGGTGCTTGTCAAGAGCAAACTCACGCGGATTGAGCAAATTGACGATCGCAATCTCTTTAGCGAGGGCTTTTCCAAGCAATCCTGAACTGAGGGGGGAGGCGAAGAAGTCAGGGAATAAGGTTACGATGTCAAAGCGCATAAAGGACGGCAATGGAATAAGGGAAATTGACAGGTCAACCTACTTAAAGGGGATTTACACACAAAAATCTTTCAATTACTTAACTTATGGTTAATAATCTGGCATGATCTATATCAAGAAAAATTTAATGTTCTGCCTTCAGCGATCGCCTCATTTAGTTTATAAGATCCTTCCAAAACCAGCCCTTTAATTGTCCTCCATTGATGTGTTTCACGTCGCAGAGACACCCATGATAGAGTTAGCGTTGCAATCCCTGATGTTGAAGATGCCCCAGCCTACAAACACTGCCATTATGGTTATTGGGGGAGCGGAAGACAAAGTACACGGACGCGACATCCTCCGAAGCTTTTTTGAAAGGGCTGGTGGCGAAGACGCCCGCATTGCCATTTTTCCGTGTGCATCTCGTGAGCCAGTGGTGATTGGAGAGCGCTACCACACGATTTTTACGGAGATGGGCGCAAAGGCGATCGAGGTTCTCAACATCTGCGATCGCGCTCAGTGCGATGATCCAATTTTGCAGGAATACGTCCGCAATTGCACGGGGATCTTTATGACAGGTGGCGATCAGCTACGGCTCTGTGCGCTACTGTCAGACACGCCCATTATGGCGATCGTGCGTACCCGCGCTCAGTCTGGCTCAGTCACCCTAGCTGGAACCAGCGCTGGGGCTGCTGTGATGGGTCATCATATGATCGCAGGCGGCGGCAGCGGTGAATCTCCAAATTCTTCTTTGGTAGACATGACATTAGGGCTGGGGATCATTCCAGAAGTGATTGTCGATCAACACTTTCACAATCGAAATCGGATGGCTCGTTTGATGAGCGCTGTTTCTGCCCACCCTGATCTATTAGGAATCGGCATTGACGAAGACACCTGTGCCCTATTTGAGGGAGACGGCACTCTACAGGTTTTAGGCAAAGGCACTGTCACGATTATTGATCCCGGCGATATGACTTACACCAACCGCGCCGAAGTGGGGTTAGCTGACCCGTTGTGTATCTGCAACTTAAGAGTTCATATTTTGAGCCAAGGATGCCGTTACGATTTAAACAAGCGGCTATCTACAAGTTCTCCGCAATAACAACCGCAAGATTGTGAGGTTAAGAACTAAGGACTGTCAGTAGTGCAATTTATGGTTTTTTATTCTTAGTGTTTCACGCACACGCTGGTAGATTCGCGAGTTAACCTTATAGATTCATGCATCTGTTGTGGTAAGTTTCCTGTATATCAGATTTACAATTTTTAATATAAGTTCCATCACAGCTTATTCATCTTTACCTTCCCTAAATATTTGGATAGTGTTTACATCATCTCCGACCCGGTTAACCGACTCAAGCACTTAGCGATTTAATGTCAACTGTTCGCAGTGAACAGTTCAGGTGTTTCGGGCGTTTGAAACTGAGTTATGGCTTCTCTGAGGCGATTACTCCATCCGGTTCAATTTAGATAGCTGCTTTGTCATTGGCTGCACGATCGCAGTTAGCCTTTCATCTCTTAACCTAGCCTTATGAAAATACTCAAGATCCAGACGTTACGCGGTCCTAATTATTGGAGCATTCGACGACACAAACTCGTGATCATGCGCCTTGATTTGGAAGACTTAGCGGAATCGCCCTCCAGTGAAATTCCTGGCTTTTATGAGGGTTTGGTTTCGACGCTTCCGAGCTTGGTCGAGCATTTTTGCTCTCCTGGCTGCCGAGGTGGATTTTTGAACCGAGTTTTAGAAGGCACCATGATGGGGCACATCGTTGAGCACGTAGCGCTGGAACTTCAAGAATTGGCAGGGATGCCCGTAGGGTTTGGACGCACCCGCGAAACGGCAACCCCTGGCACCTATCAAGTCGTGATTGAATATGAGAATGAGCAAGCAGGACGGTATGCGGCTCGTGCAGCCGTGCGACTCTGTGAGAGCGTGATCGCCACCGGAACGTATCCAGCGGATGAGTTGCAGCAAGACTTGAAAGATTTGCGTGAATTTGCAGCCGATGCAGCCCTAGGGCCAAGTACTGAAACTTTGGTGAAAGAAGCAGAAGCCCGTGGAATTCCCTGGATGGAGTTGGGTGTTCGTGCCATGATTCAGCTTGGGTATGGGGTGCATCAAAAGAAACTTCAGGCAACGTTGAGTGAGCGCACCAGCGTTCTGGGTGTAGAACTGGCTAGCGATAAAGAAGGCACTAAGCAAATTCTGCGATCGTCCGGCATTCCGGTGCCGCGTGGGACGGTGATCAACTATCTGAATGAGTTGCAGGACGCGATCGACGATTTGGGCGGCTACCCGATCGTGATCAAGCCTCTAAACGGCAATCACGGACGCGGGATCACGATCAACATCAATGAGTGGGAGCAAGCAGAAGCCGCTTATGATGCCGCCAAGGAAGTGTCTAAAGCAGTCATCGTCGAGCGGTTCTATGAGGGCAGCGATCACCGCGTTCTAGTTGTGAATGGCAAAGTGGTGGCGGTCGCGGAGCGAATTCCGGCTCATGTGGTTGGGGATGGTAAATCAACGATCAGTGACCTGATCGAAGAAACTAATCGCGACTCGCGGCGAGGTGACGGACACGACAACGTTCTAACTAAAATTGAGGTCGATCGCACTACCTGGCAACTCTTAGATCAAAAAGGCTATAACCTCGATACCGTTCTGGCTAACGATGAGGTTTGCTATCTGCGAGCCACTGCAAATCTGAGTACCGGGGGGATCGCGGTCGATCGCACCGATGATATTCACCCCGAAACCGTTTGGCTCGCCCAACGAGTCGTCAAAATCATCGGTCTAGATATTGCCGGAATTGATATTGTCACGTCTGATATCTCAAAGACTCTACGAGATGTAGATGGGGTAATTGTTGAAGTAAACGCTGCTCCTGGGTTTAGGATGCACATTTGCCCTAGTGAAGGCATTCCGCGCAACGTTGCGGAGCCTGTGGTCGATATGCTGTTTCCGCCGGGATCGCTGGGTCGAGTGCCGATCGTGGCAGTCACGGGCACAAACGGCAAAACCACGACGACTCGCCTGATTGCTCACATCTTCAGACAAACACAGCAAGTCGTTGGCTACACGACGACAGACGGCACCTATATCGGTGATTATCTGGTCGAGCCGGGAGACAATACCGGACCGCAGAGTGCCCAACTGATTTTGCAAGATCCAACCGTGGAGGTCGCGATTCTAGAAAGTGCCCGCGGTGGAATTTTGCGATCGGGGTTAGCTTTTAGCGCCTGTGATGTGGGTGTGGTGCTTAACGTCGCTGCCGACCACTTGGGGCTAGGAGACATTAATACGATCGAGGATATGGCGCGGGTGAAAAGCGTGGTTGCAGAGGCGGCGATGCCCAACGGCTACGCTGTCCTCAATGCCGATGATCCCCTCGTCTCGGCGATGGCAAGTCGGGCATCGGCACAAATTGCCTATTTTTCTATGAATCCCGATAGCCCCTTGATTCGATCGCACACTCAGCGAGGCGGACTCGCTGCCGTTTTTGAGAATGGCTATCTGTCGATTCTCAAAGGCGATTGGACGCTGAGAATCGAGCAAGCAATCAATGTGCCGCTAACCTTGGGCGGACGGGCACCCTTTATGATTGCCAATGCGTTAGCGGCGAGTTTGGCGGCATTTGCCCAAGGCGTTCGGATTGAAGATATTCGCGCTGCGTTAGTGACCTTTCAAGCCTCGACCAAGCAAACGCCCGGACGCATGAATCTGTTCAATCTGGGCACGTTCCACGCGCTGATTGATTATGCTCACAACCCCCACAGCTATGAGGCGCTGGGCGGCTTTGTGAAAAACTGGACGACCGGAGAGTGCATTGGCGTAATTGGTGGACCGGGCGATCGTCGCAATGAAGATTTTGTGGCACTCGGCACCCTGTCAGCCCAGATTTTCGATCGCATCATCGTCAAAGAAGATGACAATACACGAGGGCGCGATCGCGGCGAGGTGGCAACGTGGATTCATCAAAGCATTGAGCAAGCCCGACCTGATATTCAGTGTGAGATGATTTTTGACGAGACAACTGCGATTCAAGCGGCGCTCGATTCGGCAACTCCGGGCAGTCTAGTGGTGATTTTGCCAGAGAGCGTTAACCGAGCGATTGAGCTGATTGAGGCTCGGAATTCCGTGCAGGTTGTCACGCCTACAGCAGCCCAGCCGACCCCTGACTCAAATGGGCATATGCCAGCAGAAGAGAAAGCGATCGTCTCTAGTGGCACGTTGAGCAGCTAATCGATCTTCAATTCTGCAACGGATGACTGATTTGTGAAGTAGGGGCATGGTTATGTCCCTACTTTGCTGGATCAATGGCTGCTCAGTTAGCCGTCGTAGTCGTGATCCGGCTTGTCTGTTTCTTCTTCTGCTTTGCTGATGCCTTCTTTAAAGCTTCGCAGCGTCTTACCAAAGGTGCTGCCGAGTTCGGGAATCTTTTTGGGTCCAAAAACCAGAATTGCAACGACGCAAACAATGACAACCTCTGTCCAGCCCAGATTAAACATAGAGTCTCCTGTTAATCGTCTCTTCTCACTATAGAAGACATAGAAGCTGCATTTACGAATTTGACGGGCGATGATTTGAATCGCTGATCCTTCAAAACCCTGTAAGATTTTGGAGCAATCCGTTCAGAGAGTCGATCGCTTTGTTAGCAGCCCTCCTTTATGGTCAAGAAGACCTGCGTTTAGAAACCGTTCCTGACCCAACTCCGGCTGATGGCGAGGTTGTCATCGAAGTTGGAGCCGCCACCACCTGTGGCACCGATTTAAAGGTCTGGCGACGCGGTGGGCACGCCAAAATGCTGAAGCCTCCCACTTTGTTTGGGCATGAAGCCGCCGGACAGATCGTGGCACTTGGCGCAGGCGTGACGGGTTGGAGCGTCGGCGATCGCGTCGTGGCAAATAATTCTGCCCCCTGCATGACCTGCTTTTTTTGCCAGCGTCAAGAATTTTCTCTCTGCACCGATCTAACCTTCAATAACGGCACGTTTGCGAAATATCTAAAGATTCCTGCGCCGATCGTCCAACACAATCTCCTCTCAATCCCAGAAGGCTTATCAGATGCGATGGCAGCGATGACCGAGCCGTTAGCCTGTGTGCTGCACGGGGTAGCCAGATCGAATGTCAAACCGGGCGATAGAGTCGTGCTGTTAGGCGATGGCGCGATCGGGCTAATGTTTGTCGCCGCTTTGGCAAAACAATCTGCTGAAGTGTTTTTGTTTGGCGGCAGTGCCGATCGATTGGAGATTGGCAAAAAATTTGGTGCAGCTAAAACATTTAACTATCGTCAAGTATCCGATTTGCCGAATCTAGTTCGTGACTTGACCGATGGCTGGGGCGCGGATGTTGTGATCGAGGCGACGGGCGTTCCTTCTGCCTGGGAAACGGCGATCGCTTGTGCCCGTCCGGGTGCCACTGTCAATCTGTTTGGCGGCTGCCCACGCGACACAACAATTACCGTCAACACCGAACAACTCCACTACAATGAATTGACTCTAAAAGGGGTGTTTCACAATACGCCTGAGTTTGTGAGAGTCGCGCTTGCCCTGATTGCGAGTCACACCGTTCCGTTTGAGTTGCTGATCAGCGATCGCCAACCCTTAACGAACTTAGAGCAGGTGTTTCAAGACATGAAGCAGCGCAAAGTCGTGAAAGTGGCGATCGTGCCCTAGATTATCAAGGTTGAATGGCTAGCGATCGAGAAGACTATTTGTTTGTAGCCGTGGAGTGTGAGATGAACGGAATTCGATTTGGCTCATTATTATTAGGACTTGGACTGCTGATTTCAGGAGCCAACCCAGCCAGGGCACTACCCGGACAAACCACCAAAGAAGTGGCAGCGTGGATGCAGGCAAACTCAACCTTGCGCCCCAGCCGCGGTGAAAAGTTTTTGGTGACAAAAAGCAATACGGCGGCTCAACGATTCACCTTTGAAGCCTCGCTGCTGTCTCCGGTTCGGAGCAAGCAGTCTCCCAACGCCGGGATCATTCGCAGTGAGCGGCTGACATTATTTGATATGCGAAACGGTGTTACCCAAGAACGTCTTAAAGAATCGCTGAGAGCCATTTATGGTCTGGAGATTTCTCAGGACTTCGATCGCGCCCAAGTTCTCTACACTTATCCTAGTCAAGTCACCATTCAGCAAGCGATCGCCCAAAACAATCCCCTGTTGGCATCGCTGCAAGGAGAACTCCGGCAAGGGAGCCGCTATGCCTATTGGTTAGAAATCGCCCAAACGCCCGAAGGTATAGCTTACTCAGGGCGGCTGACCCTACTGCTCAGAGATGATGTAGATTCTTTAGAAGCAGAAATCAGAAATCGATAGACCCGAAGTATCGATTAATTATGTGACTGGAGAGCGATCGCTGTGAAGTTGCGCCAACTAATTCCTTTTTTCGATACGACGGCTCAAGATTGGGCAGCCGAAGCCCGGATTTTGCGGTGGCTAACTTTTCTTTGGCTCTTTGTCGGACTCGCGGTAATGTTTTCAGCCTCTTACCCAGTTGGCGATGCTGACTTTGGCGACGGTCTATATTACATCAAGCGGCAAGCCTTGGCTGTTTTGATTGGCATGGTAGGGTTCAATCTGCTCGTCCATGCACCCCTGCGCTATGTTTTAGGAATCGCAGATTGGTTTTTGCTGATCTTCTTGGGTGTAATTTTGATTACCCTGCTGCCCGGAGTTGGCACCTCGATCGGCGGCGGTGCCCGTTGGATTGCGATCGGGCCCTTTCTTCTGCAACCTTCAGAGCTAATCAAACCCTTTCTAGTTTTGCAATCGGCTCGCATCTTCGGACAGTGGGAGCGGCTTTCTTGGGCAACCCGCATCACCTGGGTGAGCATCTTTTGCGTCATGCTGGTCAGCATTTTGCTTCAGCCCAACCTCAGCACTGCGGCTCTGTGTGGGATTACACTCTGGCTGATTGCTCTAGCGGCAGGGTTGCCCTATATCTATTTGTGGTGTACTGCCGGGGGTGGCTTGCTGCTGGCGATGTTGAGCATCAGTCTGCGAGAATATCAGCGCAAGCGGATCATGTCTTTTATCAATCCGTGGGCTGACCCGTCGCAAGATGGCTATCAGCTCATTCAAAGTTTGTTGGCGATCGGGTCAGGCGGCACCTTTGGCACCGGGTTTGGACTCTCGCAGCAAAAAATGGGCTATCTACCCATCCAATACACTGACTTTATTTTTGCCATTTTTGCCGAAGAATTTGGCTTGGTTGGCAGCATCTTGCTGCTGCTGTTGCTGTTAATTTATGGCACGCTAGCGCTGCTGGTTGCCCGCAAAGCTCGAACTACCGTGCAACGATTGGTGGCGATCGGCATCATGGTTCTCATGGTGGGTCAATCGCTGTTGAATATTGGCGTAGCGACTGGGGCGCTTCCCACGACAGGGTTACCTTTGCCGTTTTTTAGCTATGGCGGCAGTTCGATGATTTCTAGCTTAATCTCGGCAGCGCTATTAATTCGAGTCGCACGAGAAAGCAGCGAAGCAGAAGTGGTTTCTTTGCCTGAGCGACGTTTAGCCAAACCCGTCTCGACTTCTCAGCCGACTCCTAACCCTGTAAATCGGCGATCGCGACGCAAACCTTCGTCAGAACCGCAAACCAAAGCACCTTCAGAGCCAAAACGATTTAGACCTCGCAACGCGCCTTAAATCGACGTGAATTCGATGAAGCTTTTCGCTGCGGTTGCAAGTTCGGGCTGCCCCCTAAATCCCCCAAATTGGGGGACTTCAAGTCCAGAATTCAGGTTCAAAGTCCCCCAAAATTGGGGGATTTAGAGGGCTGAAGCGCTGCATAACGAAGTGAGAGAACTCATCGAACTGACGTTAAATTGGGTGGGCAGAAGATCGGTAGAATATGAGAAGCGCTTGAAATAGCGTAACAATCAAGTCGATGCCCTCAATCTAAATTCAGAGTGGTCAAGCACCTGACCCCTGCTCTCCTTATGTTAGAAGCCCTTCAAACTCATCTGTATGAGCTAGAGCAGTTTGCTAATCATCTAGTCTCAAATCAGCTAACCCAT
>JAYVFW010000098.1:0-5830 GCA_043772715.1 Phormidesmis sp.
GCAACTGGGGCTGCAAATCTTTCTCTCTGCCCTGTCAGAATTTCCCTATCGTGAGGTTTGGAACGTTGCCCTAGCAGTTTCGGTTCACGACTCTAAAACGCTTGGCTCTGCCCTGAAGAGAGCGCTAGAAGGCTCTCACGGGGTACGCATCCGTAACAAAACAACCCGCGTCAATATCAAGGTTGTCGCTGGTCTGGAAGAGGGAACGGGCGCAATCATCACCTACCAGAAGCAAGCCGACACTACGAACGCCATTCTTTACGATTTGGGCAACGGAACGCTCATCGTCTCCAGCTTCAACGGTATGAAAATGACTGATCGTAAGTACAGCCAGAACGGAGGCGTTGAGAAGCTGTTTGACCAGATTGCCACCCATGACGCAATCCGAGAGAAGTTGCTGTACAGACGGCTTGAATGGTCAGAGACTTTTGCGCTCTGATCGTTACCAGCTCTCCATCAATATTCAGCGTGAATTTCTTTGTGCCAGATGTCCCTCTAGATGGAAGATTGCCGTTGTTTGGGAGATCTTGACGAGGTATGGGAGACCTACAGAACTTAGTGTAAGTCTCTGGATATTCCAGAGGAATTCCGAACTTTTTACTGTCTTCAGTCGTGACTTCTACCCATCCCCAACCCTTGTAGGGGTCATTGGGATCTTTATCAATGTAAACAACGTTTCCAAACCTGCCCATAAGTCACTCAATAGCTCCTACTCATCAGCTACACAGCTAACATAGCCGATTCAGCACCCTTAACCTGTAATCTCAAAACACCGTCTCACCGGTACTTCACACTGCCCAACAGTTGAGTCCATACATCAGCCCACATGGTCTGACAGTCCGTCATCTAGCAGCTTGATGGACAAGCGTTGTTTTTGATTCAAAAGCTACGAGAACGCCGAGTGTGGATTGACACCCAAAGAAGTGCGTGTTAGTCTTGAAAGTGAAAATAGCCCCGCACTTGTGTTCTAGCATTTCGCCGATTCAACGACGTGCCTAGATTGAATCCACATATGCGGGGTTATTCAGCTTTTATAGGTCAGTATCTCTGCAAGCTACACGCGAGAATACGACCCCAACCAAATAACTTAGCTACGGCTTCTTCACTGATGGTAACTCCTCATCCAGGGTGGCTCACACTGATGTTGCCGTGTTTGAACCGTAAACAACACATCACTCTGCCGCTTGACAAGCTTTTCCATACTCAATCGCTCTTAGCTTCCCGGTCGCATCAAACCTCGCACACCACTCGCCGCCGTGTGCCCAGACTATGACCGGATGATAAGCGAGAGCAATGAGCAAGCCTAACGCCATCTCTCCAGGGAGAGCCAGAAACAAAATGGGCTTCACTAAGGTGCAGGGTCGAAGGCTCCAAGGAGAACGCTTAAATTCAGATGCTTTCACAGGGCACCCCATCGCTATCCCCATCCAACTTCAACCAAAAAAGCAGCGTGTGTCTACACTGAGGACACGGCACACCTGACTGAAGGCTTTCTCCTGCCTATCGATCGCTAAAAGCGTCTGTCGCTAATGAAAGCATCGATCCAGAACCTTTAGAAACGACAGGTCTAATGGTAGCAATTAGTTTTAACGTATTAAAACATTCTATTCTCATGATTTCTTCAATGTCTCAAAGCTAGACAGAGAAATAGTTTCAAAACTCTCGTGGCGGCTTACGGCACGATCGCTATATTCACCCCGATTTGCTTGGGTGAGCAACTGAGCATGAGGTTTGGCTCCATGTTTGGTTAGTAAGGCGGCAATATCAGATTGCTTCAGTTCCAATGCTTGATCGAGCGCCGTTTTTTTATAAACCCTCCACTGTTTCTTCCACTCAACATTTGTGTCTTCAAGCACAGACTCAGTGACAAAAGCATTCACATTGATGTTGCGCTCAAGGATCAGCTTCACTACTTCTAACGAGCCTTGCTTAACCGCATAATAGAGCGCTGTTCTACCCTCAACGCTGCGCTGCACAGTATTCACATTGGCTTGATTGTCAAGCAGCAGTTTTGTGATAGCTAGTGATCCGCGTTCGGCGGCAAACATCAACGCTGTTTGTTCATAGGCACCTGGAGTGTTGACAGATGCGCCTTTACGAATCAGCATCTGAACCAGGTCGATTGGACCCTTGGCAACAGCGGCAGTCAATACTGAGGTGCCATTGTGACGGCTTCTACCATTCGGGTTGGCTCCATGCGCGACCAGAATTCTGGCAACCTCAGCCTGCCCTGGGGCAATTTCACCAGGTCGAATGGCGCTAACCGCCGAGCCAATCAGCGTAGATAGCAGAATTGGGTGAATGTCTGGATCGAGCAGGTTCGGGTCAGCACCTGCCTGCACCAGTCGTTTGACGATCGCAACTCGACCGCTTAAGGCAGCGATTCTCAACACCAAGTGCTGATTTGCTTCACCCAGCGTAGTGACGCGGCTATTAGGATTTGCTCCACCTTGCAGCAGCGCGTCAACCAGAGCGGTGTTACCGCGATCGACCGCTAGCATCAAGGCTCTGCTAGTATCGATACTTTTCGGATCAATGCCGGACTGAAGCAGCAGTTTAGCAATGTCTAGATTCCCGGCTCGCACCGCTTCACACAGCGCTGATCCCTCGTTCTCAGTGTGAATGTTAGGATTTGCTCCGGCTTGCAGCAAAATCTTTGCTCGCTCCATTTCCCCAAGTAAGGCTGCTGACATCAAGGCAGTCCGCCCGTATTTAGAAAATTGAGCATCCACATGCGCCCCCGGTGACAATAAGGCACGATCAAGCGGCGATCTCAAGTCGATCGAGGGTGCGGGTTGAGCCTGCGGTGGGCTGGGCGTGATCGAGGGGGCTATTGCTGGAGTTGTGTTGACGAGAAAGGCTTTGTAGGCATTTTGACTCGTCACAATCAGAATTGCGCTCACCACACCCAGCCAAATAATGTTGCCGATCGTGCCGTTTGCCATTTCAGTTGTCCTGCTGACAGGTGTCTTGTAGATTTAATGTGCCCAAATCGCTTCTAGATCTGTGGCTCTAAGCTAGTCACTGCCGGGTGACGACAACGACTTTGCTTTAGATGGCAGGACTGGTTAATCAGTTAAGTGATTAACCAGTCCTGCAACAGCTTCGTTACTAAGTCAGAGAAATCCATATCCTCGTCTAACAGTTTTCGCTTCACGTCTTTATCAACCGTTTTCGGAATATAAGCTCCTACCTGTATATAGTCTGGGTTGCTACGTTTGCCTGCCTGTCTTCCTCTTTTGCGAGTTGGAATTTGTGGCTCGATTAACGCGGTTTGAGAAATTGGCGGGGGCGCTGCCTGTTGCGGTAAAGCTTCAGTCTGTGGCTCAGTTGCTTGAGCGTCCGCTGGTTCTGCTTCTGTTTCTACCAGGAAAGAGCGGAAAGGGTTTGGTTTGTCCTTCGATTTAGCCATTAGTCAATTCCTCCCCAACGGCTTGATATTCCCGCCATGCAATTCGTCCATTGCGATCGCCTGTTGCATAAACAGGTTTACTCTCCAGTGCTGCTTTTTCGTAGGCGGCAAACCTGCGAATTGACTGAGTGAACAGCGGTAATTTTTGCTCTGTTAAAGCCTCTCTTGCCTGGTGTCCCGTTTGGCGGGGGGCAGGTGGAACTAGAGTGAGCAAAATTCGATAGCGATCGCTGCCTAAGCGCTTAAGCAGTGAAACGGTTTTCAGCAGTGCCTCCATGCTCAAAGCGTCGGGGGAGGTAGGCAAGATGAGCAAATCGCACCCATCTACCAACGCTTCTAAATCGTCTTCACTGGGTCGCGCGGCTGTATCGATAACGGTGTGCTCAAACTGACGGGCGTACTTGGGCGCTGCGACCAGATCCACAGCCTTAAAAGGCAGATTGCCGCGTTTGCTCCAACTGGTTGCCGAACGGTTTGGATCTCCGTCTACAACAAGGCAGCTTCCCAACTTGGAGAGATAGCAAGCGAGATGTACAGCGCTGGTAGTTTTGCCCACGCCCCCCTTGAATGAGGCGAGAGTTACAATCATAATAATTTACTAGCTAAGTGATTAAGCAATTAATCAGGTAAGCGTTGTACCGCTTATCTGGCTTCAATCTACCAGAGTGTTGCAAAACAATCATTTGATTAAGTGCTTAATCACTTAATCACTTAACTGATTAACTACTTAACTGATTAACTAATTTATTAACTAAGCGGTCGGCATTTCTGCCTAATGATTCTCAAGTATTGTCAGCTGGCTTGCTGACTCCCGCATGATTGTTAGTCAGACGGCTACCCAGACACCACTCAGCACTGATGTGCCAAAGTCACCTACACGTTTCGACGTAAACCTATCTATAGGGTTCATGTATAATCCAAACTTATCAATCATGGGCTGAGGAACGACCGCATCGGGCTTTCAGCCATTTTGCAGGCAATTTGATTGATAAGGTGAGCAGAAATTCCCCACGCCCAGATACGCTGCCTCCTGCAACGGCTAGAAGTGTTAATCTCTCGTTGACGTTATCCTTGAAACGTCAACTAACCTGAAAAGGTCGCATTCAGGAACCGATCGTGCCCAAAGTGAACGGAAAGGGTCAAGCCGCTATCTTGACTAATGACCAAATCGACGCGGTGATCCACCTGTGCAAAAAGCCCTATTGCTTTGCGGTGGCGATCGCTGCTTTCACGGGGTGCCGCATGGGGGAAGCGCTGCAACTGAGAGCGGAGAATCTAAATCTCAATGAGCAGGTGATCACGCTGACTCACACCAAAACCGGACGCACTCGTGAAATCGAGCTGCACCCAGAGTTAGTCACTATCCTTTCCGAGGCTGAGTTGCCCTCAGCAGGTCATTTATTTCCCTCGTCTCGCCAAGCCGGTTATCTCAGTCGCCAGGGATTGGCAAAAGAGCTGAAAGAAGTCTGCGAGGCTCTAGAACTGCGGGGTGTCGGAACGCACAGCTTTCGGCGATCGCTCGCGACTTCGTTACACGAGAAGGGCATCCCCATTAAGACGATCGCGTCCATCACGGGGCATGAGTCGCTGAATGAGCTGTCTCGCTATCTGGAGGTCACGCCTCAGCAGAGACGAGCCGCCATCCTGACCTTGCGATGATCTGTAAAGTGGATTCAGTTAAGCCTGAAAGCGGGTTGGTCAAGTTTTTGGTAAATTTTGGTTTCTCCAAAACGAATTGCACTTGCCCACAGATCGAATCAACCTTTCATCCTGTTGTTCGCGATCACCTTGGCAATCTCTCACTTTAGTCAGGCACCGAGTGGGCAGAGCAGCGCTAGTATACGTTTCCAATAGCATTCAGGCAGGTCAGATGTCGTCCCAATTGAACTCCAATCCAGAGAACCGTAAGGCGAAGGCAACCACGTTGTTGGATCGCACGTTTCGTGACTGTGAGGGCAGGATTGTGATTGCTCAGATGCCGAATCTGCCACTTCTAGTGGGGTTAGCAGCGACCTCACTCCAACTCATACTCCCAAGCGGTGACCTTAAGACCGGGGTAGATTTAGTGGCGTTCGGCGCTCTGTTTACTTGGGCATGGCAGGAGATGTTTGAGGGGGTCAACTACTTCCGTCGAGCGCTTGGCTTGGTGGTGTTAGTGGGCATGCTCGCGCTCAAACTTCACGTGGGTTGAGCATGAATGCCTGAATTACCTTCTTAGAGGCAGTTTTAGAGCTGTATTCCAGTTGTAAATCATTGAGTGGGTCGAGCCACCAAACTTTGGCGCTTGTCTCAGATTGAAATCTGCTGTCTCAAAAACAGGCTGGTTCTACAGTTGTACTTATCAAAAGTGATTGCTTGACGCTTTAACAGATGACCTAAAAAGCTTGAAATCCCCTTAATGAGACGCTTTCACTAGTC
>JAYVFW010000099.1:0-5815 GCA_043772715.1 Phormidesmis sp.
CCCTAAATCCCCCAATTTTGGGGGACTTTAAGATTCTGGTTCCCCTCAAACTTGGGGGGCTAGGGGGGCAATTCATATTTGCATTCAGCAACGCCCAATCGATGACCGTCCCACTCTGGGGATTAGTTATCTTTATGGGATGGACGATCGCTATCGTTTGTCTTCTGCTCACCGTTAGAATTCGGCATTTAGCAGCAGGCGGTGCGGTGCAGGATTTCGGCATCCAAAATGACAAAAGTTTACTCTGGCGGCTTTTTCGGGTTCAAGCCAACTTGGTTGAAAATCTGCCTTTATATCTCGGTGTGGTGTTCTTAGTGGCGGTTCGAGGGATTTCTGGAACCGCGATCGATGCTTTAGTCGTGACCTATATCGCGTTCCGTTTGATTCATTCAATGATTCACATTGCTGGAATAAATCCAATTCTTCGAGTGGTTTGTTTAACCATACAATTTAGCTGTCTAATCGTATTAACGATCGCGTCAACTTTCTAGTCTGGAGAACAATTATTGGGTTAAGCCAATGCAAATTGAACCCTACGACCCTCGCCAACTTGATGCTGTGATTCGTCTTTCGCTTCGGGCATGGACTCCAGTGTTTGATTCAATTCAGAACGCGATGGACGCTGACGTGTATCAAGCATTCTATCCCGCTGATTGGCGTGTGAGCCAGCAAAAAGCGATCGAGGATGTCTTGGCTGCTGAAGACACAAATGTATGGGTTGCTATCAATGCAGGTTCTACTGTGGGGTTTGTCGCTGTAAAACTAGATTCTGAATCCAGCATGGGTGAGATCTACATGGTTGCTGTCGATCCAGACGTTCAAAATCAAGGCATTGGCACTGCTCTGATAGAATTCGCGCTCTTGGATGAAAGAGGCTGGAATGTCTGTTGCAATGGTTGAAACCGGAGGTGATCCGGGTCATGCTCCAGCCCGTCGCACTTATGAAAAGCTGGGTTTTGGGCTGTTACCGATCGCCCGGTACTTCAAGAAGTTGTAGGTGCGGAGGGTTGCATGAATCACATTGCTGAAACGATTTCTTTTAGACCTTTGGTTCCGTCCGACCTCGCAATGCTGCATGAGTGGCTGCATCGATCGCATATCTCAAAATGGTGGGGTGATCCTGGAACCTATGCGGAGGTCGAGCATGACTACCGACCTTATACTGCCGCCGAATCAACCACACGAGGCTATGTTGCCCTCTTAAAGAACGAACCTATTGGATTTGTTCAATCCTACGTGGTGATGGGTTCTGGTGATGGATGGTGGAAGCAGGAAACCGATCCGGGCGCGAGAGGAATTGACCAGTTCCTCGCCAACCCGGAGCAGCTTGGTCGAGGTTTGGGCAGTGCGATGATTCACGCCTTCATGGAGCAGCTATTTCAAGATCCGGCAGTGACCAAGGTACAGACCTATCCCTCACCTGAGAACGATCGAGCAATTCGCTGCTACCGCCGTGTCGGATTTATAGATGTGGGTGAGGTCGTTACGCCCAATGGTCTCGCGCTGCTCATGGTCAAGGAGCGGTAAGCGGTGGCAAAGTTAATAGGTTTTGTAATTTGAGGAGATGATATGCAGATTACGGCTTCAGCAATTTCGCTCAATGTTGAGGATGTCACGGCATCCGCTAACTTCATCAAAAACCACTTCGGCTTTAGCGAAGAGATGTCAGCCGACGGCTTTGTGTCGCTCTCTCGGCAGGATGCAGGCTTCAACTTGATCTTTCTCCGAACTGGGTCAAAGACCTTCAAACCGTCTTTTATGCGCGGACATCGAGCCGACGGTTTGCTGATTGTCTTTGTGGTAGACGACATTGATACAGAGTATGCGCGATTGAAAACCGAAGGAGTGACAATCACGACTGCGGTTCCTGCGGAGTTGCGCTCCGCGTTAAGCGAGACTGAACCCTGGGGTGAGCGGTTCTTTCAAGTGAGCGATCCAAACGGGGTTGTGATTCAACTCGTTCAGTGGATCACTGATCCAATCTTGCAGCAATCATCGGGAGTAGTCTAATGAAAAAGCAAACCGTTCATCTCTTCGTTTTTGACACCCTTGCTGACTGGGAGACGGGTTATGCGATCGCGGGAATTAACAATCCAGCGCTACAGACTAATCCGGGACGTTATCAAGTCCAAACAGTTGGCTTGACTGCTGAACCCATCACCACCATTGGAGGTGTAAAAATTCTCCCCGATCTCACGCTTGAAGAACTAGAGACAAGTGCCATGCTGATTCTTCCAGGTGGTGAGGCGTGGGATGAAGGTAAAAACAGTGAAATTCTTGCGATCGCACAGCGATTTCTAGAGATGGATATCCCTGTTGCCGCGATTTGTGGCAGTACCGCAGGGTTAGCTCGTGCTGGAATCCTCGACCACAAGCGTCATACCAGCAATGCGATCGAATACTTACAAGCAACTCACTATCAAGGTGCCACACTTTATCAAAATCAGCCTGCGGTTACGGATGGAAATCTGATCACCGCTAACTCAACAGCCCCAATTGAATTTGCATACCATATCTTCCAAAAACTCGACCTTTACAAAGCCGAAATTCTAGATGCCTGGTATGGACTGTTTAAGACAGGCGAACCGTCCTACTTTGCGACTTTGGAGAAGCTTGAATCTCAGGCTCATTGATCACTGAGTTGATACTAAACGCTACCACAGGCGCAACTTCCTTTCATTTTGATGCTCCTTAATTTGAATGCGACTCTCTTCCAAGTTTAGTTTATGACTGAATAAACGGTCAATGGAAAGTAGGGCTAAATTCACTTGAGTATAAGAGATCTTAGTACAGGACAAAAAGCTCAGAATGTGAACAAACTGTGCCTGACAACTCTCAAGGTTGAGCAGGATTTGGCGGAGATGATCCAACCCAGCGCAAAAGATGCTCCTAGCTTTGCGTCCATGTTTTTTGATTTTGATGGAAGTCTGTTTCACGACCCACTCGCCGACTTGATGTGCCCAGCAGAATGCCAAGGTTAAGAGGGCGATGAGTTTCTTGAGTCGTTCAGTGTCTTTAAGATGGGTCGCCTCCAGACAAAAGCCACGGGTTTTCAAGCAGCCAAACAATGTTTCAATGCCCCATCGATAGGCGTAGTCGGAGAGTGCTGCCCTCGGTCTGCCAGACATAACTGGGACTTCACAAACGGCAGTCGACTGCGCTTGAGCAGTTTAAAGTCGTGCATTCTCCCCTTTGCGTTAGCGGTTGCAAGAATCTTGCCCGTTTCCCATTCGACTAAAAGTTGCGCTTTCAGCGTGTGACACTTTTGCTTGCCACTGTAGTAGCGGCTTTGTTTTTTTCGGACGCTCAATTTTCACTTCGCCCACATCTACCACAAGCACTTGCCATTCCCATCCGGGCTGATACAGGGATCGCTGGCTAGGTAGACGGAACTTGCGGAACTTGCCAAACTTGACCAACTCATCCTCAACTTTTCTGATGATGCGACTCACGGTTGTCTCGTGTAATCCCCACCCGACAGCAATATGAAACTGGCTGCGGTACTCACGCCAATATTCCAATGCCACTAACAATTGACTCTCAACGCTCAGTTTGTTTTGTCCTCCTCGCTTTCCTTGGCGCTCTAGCGACGGACGTAACATCGCCACCATGTTGCCAAACGTCCCTCGACTCACCCCGCAGAGGCGCTTAATTTTTCCACCACTCAAGCTTTTCAACTCACGGTAAGGCATGGCAGTTCCTCCTTTTCTTTAGTTCTGCCATGCCATTCTCGATTTCGCAACAGTTCGATTCTTAACTGTCACACAACTCTTCTATTCACGCAGGAGGTCTATTGAAGGTGCAGCGCTGCATCTCGATTTTGGCGGCTGCCTGATCGCCGGGACTCAGCCGATCAGGGTTGCAGGCGTTAGCTTTTTTGCTCACCATTATTCCTGGAGCGAATCGCGAGACTTTAGAACAGGGCAAGGGCATAAAAGGAATGCAATTGAGTCATTGAGACAGGGTGTTCTAGACCAAGAAACTCATGTCTCAAGTATATTCTGAAACAACCGCCACATCTTCTAATCCAGCACTCCAATTGCTGTTTAGCCATACCTCGTTCGAGACAGCACTGATTCAAGGGGGCGTATTCAACCCTAGATTCTGCAATGCCTCTTCTAGACTGCTGCTGCCGAGGGTGCTTTGTCGGAGGCGGAGGCGATCGCTTTTTGCTGAATCAACTCGACTTTATAACCATCGGGGTCTTCAACAAAGGCGATCACCGTTGATCCGTGCTTCATTGGCCCAGGTTGGCGAGTGATTTTGCCACCGCGATCGCTGATCTCCTGGCAAGTCGCGTAAATGTCATCGACTGCGATCGCGATATGCCCATAAGCGTCACCCAAACTGTAGCGATCTTTGCCCCAGTTATAGGTCAGTTCGATTACAGTATGGTCGGACTCGTCACCATAGCCGATGAATGCCAGCGTAAACTCGCCGCCCGGATAGTCTTTCTTCCGCAGCAGCGTCATGCCCAAAAGCTCACAATAAAACTTCAGCGATCGGTCTAAATCGCCGACTCTCAGCATGGTGTGCAGTAGTCGCATCGTTGTTTCTCCGTTCTTTCTGAGTGTTCGTTACCATTCTGACAAAACTCACCAGACTCTCTCAATAATCTTGAGACACCCTAAATATCCTTACACAATGCCCGACAAAGGCGTATTCTAAGCGATGGGCAAATGCTGCCATTCATCCTTCCCCCTTCTATCTGAGGTCTATAGAGCATGATTGACACGTCTGAAACCGCCATTGAGTCTATAAACGCTCGTGAGATTCTCGATTCGCGAGGTCGCCCGACGATCGAGGCAGAAGTCTATCTCGTCAATGGTGTGATGGGGATCGCCCAAGTGCCGAGTGGGGCATCGACTGGCAGTTTTGAAGCGCACGAATTGCGCGATGGCGACGAAAAACGCTATGGCGGCAAAGGCGTTCTCACTGCCGTCAAAAATGTCAAAGAAACCCTGGCACCCGAACTGATTGGCTTACACGCGGTGAATCAAGAAGAAATCGATCACAAGATGATCGCGATCGATGGTTCTCCCAACAAGTCCAATCTAGGAGCAAACGCAATTCTGGCTGTCTCGCTGGCTACCGCAAAAGCAGGTGCCGAGTCCGTCGGCTTGCCGCTCTACCGCTATCTTGGTGGACCGTTGGCAAATCTGCTCCCGGTGCCCTTGATGAACGTGATCAATGGCGGTGCCCACGCCGATAACAACGTCGATTTTCAAGAATTCATGATTGTGCCAGTCGGGGCATCGAGTTTTAAAGAAGCGTTGCGCTGGGGTGCAGAAGTGTTTGCGTCTCTGAGCAAGGTTTTGCACGATAAAGGTCTGTTGACTGGGGTCGGTGACGAAGGCGGCTTTGCACCTAACCTGGAGTCAAATCAGGCAGCGTTGGATTTGTTGATGGTGGCGATCGAGCGAGCAGGCTATAAACCCGGCACTGAAGTTGCCCTAGCGCTGGATATTGCCGCCAGCGAATTCTACAAAGACGGACAATATACCTACGACGGATCTGCCCACGCTCCCGCCGAGTTTATTGATTACATGGCAAGTCTAGCGAGCCAATATCCGATCGTGTCGATCGAAGATGGTCTGCACGAAGATGACTGGCAAAGCTGGCAGTTATTGACGCAGCAGATCGGCGATCGCTGTCAACTCGTAGGCGATGATTTGTTCGTCACGAATATCACCCGCTTGCAAAAAGGCATTGATCAAAAAGCGGCGAACGCGATTCTGATCAAACTTAACCAAATCGGATCGCTGACCGAAACGCTGCAAGCGATCGATTTAGCTACGCGCAACAGTTTCCGATC
>JAYVFW010000100.1:0-5814 GCA_043772715.1 Phormidesmis sp.
GGCTGAGTTAACACCGGAAGTGACGGCTTCGGTCGCAGGTTATCCCTTTATCCTGGATGCCCTATCTGCCTTGAATACCGTTTAAATTGGTATGACAACCTACGTTCAGGATGTTCGTGCAGGTCGGCGCTCTCCGCAAAAACCAGGAGATCCGGCTCGTCGGGTTGGGTTATTTAAAGTGAGAGAAACTGAGCTTTTAAAGAGTGAAACTGTTCGGCTGATCACGGCTGAAGATTTTGTTGATCATGCTGGGTTTGTCTATTCACCCCAAAAACCGCCCGTGCTTGGAGAAGATAGTTACAGCCATCTTTACGGTTCTTGGTGGCACTGGCAGCGGAGTTGGTAGAAACAGAATTGGAGGATGCGATCGCTCGGATTTCTGCCGTGAGAACGACATTTGCCGCGAGGTTCTGATTGAGGCGAAGGGCAAGAACGAACACTAACGAGCGATCGCCCAGTTCCGGCGACAACTTGTTTAAATAAACGCGCTAGACTCTGGGGTTGTTCAAGGCTTTACTGCCATTCGTGCAGTTCTGTGGGAGTGAATTGAGATTGAGTGTCTAGACATTGAAGGACTTCGCAGCTAAAACAACACCAGTTGAGTCAACGATCGCTCCTCACGTTCTAATTTAGAACGTGAAATTCTCAGCAGATTTATATTCCACCCCTCTATCTCAACCGCTTCAAACAATTCTTGCGTCAAGGCAACGATCGCTGTCACATCCTTTCGCACTCTCAGCCTGCTCGTTCTTCAGCCTACCTATTTAACACTCCAGGCGGCGTGGAGACATAATGATAAACAGACTAAAAAATAAACAAATAAAGGTAATCGCTTTGG
The DNA here is from genome assembly GCA_043772715.1 of Phormidesmis sp. Taxonomy (GTDB): domain Bacteria; phylum Cyanobacteriota; class Cyanobacteriia; order Leptolyngbyales; family Leptolyngbyaceae; genus Phormidesmis_A. Next base: position 839 of record JAYVFW010000100.1, read on the forward strand.
TACAGCATTTAATGAGGACAATAAACGGCAAGCTCTTGAGTGGATACCTACTTGGGAGCAGGCAGAAAGAGGCATCTGACTCCAGCACCTGAAAGATCACCTGCCGCAGAATGTGACACTCGGATATCAACTGATCCATCGAGTAGTCTGCATATCCTGCCCGCTCCCGTCCGTGCTGATGTTAATGCGCGTGGACTTGTCCCTAGCAATTTGGGAGGGCGTGCGCTCACTGCTGTTGGAGAGTTCATCGACTAGGGGGGATAGCAGTGAATCTCTAACCACTTAGAAGTTTAGAAGTTGAGGTTTAAGCATTGTTGCCACAGGTCGCTAGATTCTAGTCGGGTTGATAGGCTTTGAGGAAAGGTTAAAAAACAAGAGCGCAAGAGAAAAAGGGCAAAATAGGAGGGAGATGGCAAAGAGGTGCACCGCCAGAACTAATCAGCAAATTCCTGCTTCTAATTCCTATGACAACTCCGCTAGCTCAGATTGACGAACTCAAAGCCCAACTGGATGCCCATCGCCCCCTTGACCCCAACTTCAATCGGATGCTGCGGGAAATCTATCGAGTGCGATTGACCTACAACTCTACCGCCATTGAGGGCAATACGCTGACCCAATCAGAGACTCAGGTGCAGCTAGAGTACGGCTTGACGGTGCAGGGCAAGCCTCTAAAGCATCATCTCGAAGCAGAAGACCATGCCTTTGCCTTTGATTACATAGAGCAGCTCGCAGCAGTCAGTGACCCCATTCGAGAGTGGGAGATCCGAGAGATTTATACCCTGGTGTGCCGTCGCTCAGACCGGGAGATAGCGGGCAGATATCGATCGATTAACGTCATGGCAGCAGGCAACGGACACCGCTATCCCGATGCCATTCTGGTGCCAGAGATGATGACGGGATTTGTTCAGTTTCTTGATGCTCTAACGGATCTGCATCCCGTAGACTTTGCAGCAGAGGCACATTATCGACTCGTCACGATTCATCCCTTTACTGATGGAAACGGTTGCACTGCCAGATTGCTGATGAACCTGCTGTTGATTCGAGCGGGGTATCCAATAGCGATCATTCGTGTTGAAGAACGATTGCAGTACATTGAGGCGATTATGGCGTGGCGTAGCGGGGACGATCGTCCATTCAATGGCATGGTTCGATCGGGGGTAGCAGCTTCCCTAAAAGAAGTGCTGAGTTTGTTGAGCTGACCCAAAGAGGACTGGAAGTAGGCAGCAGAATCGTGGTCAAGATTTAGAGCGTTGACCACTGGTATGTGATAGAGCATCCAAGTCAAGGTTGACCACAGGTCGATTGGGTGAAGGAGTCAGATTACACTCTGCTGGGTCAAGAATTGGCGATCGGATGTCAAGGCAAGTTCTCGAATTATGAAGAGGTTCAGGAAACGCTGTTTAGCTTGGGCATTGGCGTGAAGGGTTGAGCGTTCGTAAAGGTGTCTATTGCTTGCTGAAAGAAGGGAAAAGGTAGGACGGGGCAGATTGAGCAAGGGAAAGGGGATTCAAGACAGACCAAGAACACTTGCCCCTGAGCGCTAGGAGAACGAACACTTGCGTGGAGGACACGAAAATGACCATCACAAAGTACAAATGGACAATCGACCGCTATTACCAAGCGGTAGAAGCTGGTGTGTTTAATGATCAGCCCGTCGAATTGTTGAATGGAGAATTGATTGAGACGGTATCCGAAAGTGTTTCCCATGCTGGTTTGAGCGACAGTTCATCTAGGTATCTGCAACGACTTCTAGGGGAACGAGCGATCGTCCGTGTAGGGCACCCAATCACTCTGCCTAACAACTCCGAACCTGAACCCGACTTGGCGAACACCTCCGGTGCAGGGAACCTGTTCGTTGAACCGCTCGAAGATGCCTATAGCACTGAGCATCACCCTTATCCAGAAAATATCTTCTGGCTGATTGAATACTCAAACACAAGCCTCGACAAGGATTTGCAGGTTAAGAGCAAGGTCTACGCAGAAGTCAACATCGCTGAATATTGGGTCGTTAACTTAGAATTGCCTTCACTTCAGGAGTAATTGGAAAGTCGCGTTTACGCTGAGTTTTTAAGCCGTCTTTCAAAACCAGCCCTTTCTTAGAAATCACAACCGCTTGCCGGAATCGGATCACGCTTTCGGGGATGTGTTTCCATTGCAGCCCAATTACTTCTGACGGGCGTGCGCCTGTAAAGAACAGAAAGCGCACGTAATTGGTGTAGTGCTTGTAGGGGGGGATCGCTCTCGAACGTTTGAATAATACGATCGCGCTCCTCTTTAGGGTAATCAGAAGAATATGGTGCTCAGTCTAACTTTGCTCTATTTTTCTTTTTATAAAAATTCCCCCAATTCTGCCGCTAAACCCCTCTAAAAATGCTTAATGTGAAGACAACCCTTTGGGATGGAATCGCCAAAAAAAAGCCCACAGGCTACTTGCAGTGAGCTTTTTGCTTGATATATTTGGATGCCAGGAACGAGACTTGAACTCGTGACACGAGGATTTTCAGTCCTCGATACAAGGTTGCTGTGCGGTCGTTTTAGCCTCTGGTCTCTAACTTTCCCCCAATTTTCCCCCAATGCCCAAATGAGCCAGATTTGTCAAAGAATCATAACATTTTAGGGCAGTTTCCAGGCTCTGATTTCTGCGAGTGCAGCGGCAACTTCTGCGTCGCTCACTTTTGGCAGTCGATTTGTGATGTAATCTTCCTCCAAATCTGTAGCTTGGCTAAATTCTGTCTCGATACCGTCGAGGGGTCGGGGCGTGCGCTGCCCCGCAGATACTGCAAAGGTCGTGCTCATTTGCCAATCTCGATCCCAAAAGATGCGATCGGCAAGTTCGTCAATAATTTCTTCCCACAAGTTGAGGTTGGTGGAGCGCTCACTGAATTCAGCCTCTTCTTCACGTTTGCCATCCTCAGTCACGGCATCTCGCCATCGGGGACGAACAAACTCCTCAAACGCTCTCCAAATCAATCGACGAAAATAGTACTTAATCGCTGCCTCGTCCTCATGCCAATCGTCTTCCTCAGAAATTTCTTCCTCTACACGCATTTGGAGGTAAGCGAAGGGGAAATAAGCACCTGCTTCAGGAACATTGTTGAGGTTGGGGGCTTCGACTTCAGGTTTTAGAAGAGCGGACAGGCAAACGTGGAGAATGACAATTTTTTGACCAGGATTTGCGAAATCGAAGATGTGATCGCCTGTTCTTACGTCCAATTCGCCTTCACCATCATCCATGAGTTCGATGTAGTCAATCGCGGATTGCACTGCTGTCAAATAAACTTCCGCTTCGACACCCTCAAGAACGCGCATCCCTAAATTTGTGTGCCAAGTCATAATCGTGTAAGTTGTCCCATAGCCTTTGTTGTACTTTTGAATGTATGGCGGTCAGCTTTTGAGATCTCTGTCATTTTTGGGTGAGCGATCGCTCTCATCGGTCTCAGCTTGGAGGTCAATCACAATTCACAATGGGCTTTCTTACTACTTCAGGTGCATCAATCCTGCTGGCAGCACGTTCCGCTTCCAGATCTCGATCGGTGTTTTTGGGCAAACGAATTACGTCTGGGGTTTTCGGATCAGGTTGTTGTGTCTCTTCGCTCATCGTGAATCTCCTAATGATTTTGAAAGCATGGGGCGTTAAACTTCCGATGCTTTCAACTCTACCGCTCCCAGTGCCTTTAAGGTTGTTCTCTGGGATGGGGTCAAGCCGATCGCGCCTGTAATGTTCATACCTTCATAGAGGCGATCAACTCTGAGGATTTTCAGACATTCTCCAGCGCCAACATCCCACATTATGATGGTGCCGTCTTTACTGCACTAGCGATTGTTTGTCTATCGGGGCTAAAGCATACCGATGTAACAATATCGGTATGCCCTTTCAGCACCTTGAGACACTCACTTGTGTTTACGTCTCAGAGCCTAACACGTTGATCTCTGCTGCCACTCGCTAAAGTGCGGTCATCGGGACTAAAGGCGATCGATGCCAGCTAGTTGCTGTGAGACTCCAGGGTAGTCAAACATCGTCTCGATCGTAGATCACAGAGCCGCACCGTGTGGTCATCACCACTGCTCACGAGGGCTTGTCCATCGGGGCTAAAGTTGACTAACCAGACTTGGTGGGTATGATCCTGAAATGTCTTCGGGCATTACCTGGTGTAGACATCCCACAACCGCACTGTTTTATCTTCACTACCCGTAGCGAAGATATGACCATCGGGGCTAAATGCGACTGCCCAAACTTTAGTCTTGTACTTCGGTAGCGTTCTCGTGCTGTCACCTGTGTGGAGATTCCAGAATGTTACTGTTTGGTTGTCATCTCCCGTAACCAACGTTTTGCCATCAGGACTCAAGGCTGTGGACAACACCTAGTAGATATGCGTAGAGGTGATTTGTCAGGACGTATCCATAGCACAATTTCCAAACCTTTTGAAGCGCTTAATGCATACCAACAAGCCCGAACAGAATTCCTATTTTTGGGAGACACTCAACGGGCAGCCGTTCTCGATCGTCGGATCAACAAATTAAAAACCCAGTAAATTCCACAAATTTGCTTTCTAATTATTGTCAGAAAGAATACTCTAAACAGAGTCAGGCTGTGATGATGCCGTAAAAGCTTGTGCAATTTATATTAACTATAGATTGCATAAAATATGAATATATATTTTGCGTGTTGACCCAGTGCTGAATACAGTTAAAACATCTTTTCAATCACAGAACCTATTGTTTGTCGGTCTGGTTTTGAGACTAAATCTCTGAATCTGTAGCTTAAGCTTCAGCCTTGATTTGACTTCTACCAGGCGCTCTGCCGCAATTTTGCTTGATTTCTGCGATTTCTTGAAGCAATATATCCGATTAACCTGAGATTATTAAGAAATTCTGTAGGGGGTTGATTTATAATTCAAACTTTACTAGAAACAATACTCCGGACAAAATTTGAGCAGGTTTTAAGCCTCAAACCCTGATTCAACCGTGGACGGGAT
>JAYVFW010000101.1:0-5809 GCA_043772715.1 Phormidesmis sp.
CAGGGGGAGCCGCCACCACTGACACAATTCTCACAAGAGCGGGATCAACGCCTCGCTGCGTCAATTCTTGCATCGCGGCGATCGTCGTGCCTCCAGTTGCCAGCATTGGATCAGTGATCAGCACATGGGTTTGCGGATCGATCTGATCAGGAAGTCGATTGAGATAACAACTTGCCTCTAAGGTTTCCTCGTTTCTCACTAGCCCTAAATGATAGATAGACGCTAAAGGAAGAATGCCTTGTGCGCCATCTAGAAGCCCAAGCCCCGCGCGCAGGATGGGCACCACAACGATCGGCACCTCTGGGTTAATAAACGTCGCCGGACAGGGAGACAGTGGAGTCTCTACCGTCGTCTCAAGGGTGGGGAGCCACTCCCGAATGGCTTCATAAGTGAGCCATCGCCCCAACTCGGTCATGGCACTGCGAAATAGGGCAGAAGGCGTTGCCGCATCACGGGCTACACCCAACCAGTGCTTGATCAGGGGATGGGGTGGAACGTAAACACGCAGTTGAAGAGTCATAGGTCGAGGGAAGCCATCCGGTCAAAAGGTTGACTCATCATACTCCCTTCCAGCATCTTCAAACTTTTTTGAAATTTATTCACTGTTATATTGACAATAATTCTCAATTAATCCTATAGTGTTTTTAGTGTTCTCCTCTCTAGAGGAATCGGCGCGGTTCAGGTGACGAGATTGTTTGCTTGAGCTGCTTTTTCATCCAACCCATTCGACCAAAAAGCGATCGTGGAAGAGATAGACCCTGCACGGTAGGTGAAAAGAATCATTGGAGTGAGTGCTGAAACTGTTGTAGGGCTGACAGTGCTGTTAGCAGAGTGGTTTGACGAGCCTCTAAAGGCAGGTCAGGAGCATTAATCAGAAACTGAATCTGAGTTTGCAGTGCGTCTAAAAAATCATTAAGGTTGGGTGTTGCACCATTATTGAGTAAGCACGATGGCGCAGGTAAATGGGTGTCGTCGATCGCTGCCAATACTTGATTGGGGTCTAGCCCTAATCGTTGGAGGGTGCGCTATAACGTCTCAATCACATCGTGCATTTCGATCGGATCAAAAACGCGCAACAGGCTAGTCTGCGTGATGATCCCTAAATTTTTCCCCAGTTCCAAGACACCACAAGCCGCCGCACTTGTCGCTGTTCCATTTCTTGATGTGCCGTCCAGAGAGAATCTTCAGGATTCAGCACAAAGAGCAGCGTACTCATCACTGTCTGCGCTTGAGTTTTATTCATATCCAAGCCCAGCGCCTGAAAGTGAACAATATCGCGTTCGGTCACAATGCCAAGCGGATGTTGAACTGAATCTTCGCTGAATGCTTCAACAATCACCACGCAGCTAATGCGATGGGTTGTCATGAGTTCTGTTAATTGCAGAATGGAGGCGGTGGGTGATGCAACAATGACTTGACGGGACATGACCTCAGCCACTCGCCGAATTTTTAGTAAGTTGGTAGGGCGCAAAATGTGGCGAATGCTATCGAGGGAGATCACCCCAACGAGTTGATGTGGGTCGTTCAAGATCGCCAGATGTCGAATCTGATGACGACGGAACAGGAACAATGCTGCAAAAACGTTGTGGAGCGACTCTTCAGTCATGCTCAACACGGGATAGTGCATCACATCAGAAATCTGAGTGGACTGGAGCGAAACGCCCAAGGCAGTGACTTGCACTAAATCGCGCTCGGTGAAGATTCCGAGTAATTTCTCGTCTTGCATTACAGAACGCAGCTAGATCGTGCCCCACAGAGAGGATCTCGCGATTTTGATTGTTGAGCAAGCTCGGCTGTTTTGTGCATCAGAACCGCAACCTCACTCAGCCGCATATTCGGCACCACAATCAGGGGGTTACGATCGACTGCCTCATCGAGCGGAGGTGCCCCTAACGATCAGTCAAAAGACGTAACCATAAAAAGAAATTACGACAGACTACCTCTTAAAATCATGGGACTTGGCTGGGCGATTTCTGCACCATTGGTCACGAAATTTTCATGCTCACAAAAATTAAGCTTTGTCAGATTCCTCGATTTGCAGCTCTAAGCTTGAAACTCTGGGAGTGCGTCCATACAACCGGTCTAAAACTCGTTTAACTGAAATGCGCTGCCACTGCTGACCGCGCTTGGTAGGGTAGCTGTTCTGATTTAGCCAGTCTGCAACCTGCTGGAGAGATTTTCCAGATTTGTGATGTCGGCGAATCAGCTCAATCACCTGCTGTTCACTGAGGTTTTCGATCAGTTCTCCATCCAGCGATCGCTGTCCAAATGCAGGAGAACCATAGCCGATATATCCACCTTGAGCCGCTTTTGTTCTTCGTCCTTGCTCTAGTCGTTCCCAGATCTCGCGGTCTTGAGAGTTCTCGGCAGCCATCGTCTGTAATCGGGTTTACTGAAGTTGACTCTGAGAGCAATCGATAAAAATTGCTCATCTAACTGGGATAACAGCTTTTGCAGTCTATAACATCTTCCCTAAAACAGAGTGTTCTAAACAACGGATTTTTTAAGTAATTGTTGGGCGCGATCAATTTCCTCTACAGTTCCTTCAACCATTAGTAGAACATTGCCGTTCGCGACCAGCCGACTATATTTTTTAGCTTGATCGGCGGTCAGCCCTAAACCAATCAACGCGCCGATTAAACCACCCGCAGCCGTGCAGATTCCACCACTCAGCAGCGTGAAGACGATCGCAGAAGACAGCACGACTTGACCGACACCCGGAAGGGCAAGCAGTCCGGCTCCCAACAACAGCCCAGACGCACCGCCAACGAGATTTCCTAACACGAGTCCTTTCTTTAGCCCCGTTGCTGTTCCCGTAATCGTTCCAAAGTTAGAAGCAGGAAGCTCTAGCGGGGCAGTATCTTGAGAGGTGGTGTAGTTTTGACCCACTAAGAACGCTTGCGCGATCGGGAAACCAGAGAGAACTAGGCGATCGAGCGCTTGTCCGGCTGATTCAGGGTTAGAAAACGTTCCGATTACTTGTCGCTGCTGCAACACTTCCTTAAGCATCTTTTTCCTATAGATTGAGAATTTTCTGTATTTTTAACTACAATTTATCTCTTTTTTTAGAAAAAACGAGCCGCCATCAGCGCATTGTCAGCGGGTTGTGACAAGAAAAGCGATCGCTGAATTTTAGTCTGGCGATCGCTGCAAGACAAGGAGAAATTTGTTTAACGTCGGGGCGCGTACATGATCACCAAAACGCCAAGCAGTGCGATCCATCCGCCCAGCCAATCATATTTGTCAGGGCGAACTTTATCGACTAGCCAACCCCAGAGAATCGATAGCACAACAAAAACGCCGCCGTAAGCAGCGTAGGCACGCCCAAAGCTAACAGGTTGCAGCGTTGGCAGCACACCATAAATCGCTAGAGCGATCAAGCCAAAAACAGCAAGCCAAACGCTTTTTCCTTCACGTAGCCACAGCCAAAACAGATAGCCGCCGCCAATTTCACACAGCCCAGCTAACACGAACAACAGTAAAGATTGAATCATTATTTCTTGCGAGAATCGCTCACTGTTGCAGGCTCTTCGATCGTTAAAGCCGCTTCGTTTTCTTCACTGGTGCGAATGCGAATGGCTCGGCTCACCGGAATCACAAACAGTTTACCATCGCCGATCGTGCTTGTTTTAGCCGTTGAAACAATGGTATCGACCACAGCATCCGTAATGTCATCGTTCACCACAATTTCAATTCTGACTTTGGGGACAAAATCGATCGTAAACGGTTTGCCCTCCATGTCGAGCAGTCCGAGAAATGCCAGCGGTCGCCCTTTTTGCCGCCCAAAGCCCTTTGCCCCTGTAACCGTCATTCCCTGAATACCCAGCTTGACTAAGGCTTCTTTGACAGCATCTAACTTAGCAGGCTGAATGATAGCAAGAATTAAGTTCATAAATTGCGATCCTAGTGATTTTTAGCGCTGTTAGCGAGATTTTGAGGAGCCGACGTTATCGCGCAGCGGATGACTCAAATCTGACGGTAGAAACAGCGGTTTACCTTTAAGCAAGCTATCACCAATCAGATAAGCAAAGCCTGCTACAAAAAACGCGATCGCAATTCCGATCGCCGTAATTGAGTTGATTTGAGCATTTCCCGTTCCGGTTAAACCGTAGTAGAAAATGCCGCAGACCATCGCCAGATTCATCACTAAACCCAGTGAGGGAATCACGATCGTTCTAATGGGATGATATTCACCGTTGAGCAAATGGTTTAAAGTTGCAATCAGCGTCACACCGCAGGTAATTCCGTAAAGCATGAAGGTGCCAATGTTTGAAACCAGAGTCACGATCGTGACGTTATCAACACTCTGCACAGCATATGCGCCAATTAATGCAGATAATCCTGCTAGAAAATAGATTCCTATAGCAGGCGTGTTGTAGCGACCATGTAGAAACCCAAAAACGGCGGGTAGCTCTCGATCGGCTCCCATCGCATAGCTGATTCGGACTCCGGTTGAAAGTGAGGAAAGACCTGTCCCAATCAATGCCATCACAACCGTACTTGCCATGATGATCTGCAAGAGAAGCCCGTTGCCAAACAGCAAAGTGTCACCTAAAATTTTCGCGATATCGCCGATCGGCGCACCCGATGATAATGCGGCTGCAAACCCAGTCACCGTTTTGCCATCAACGATTGCAGTATATTGATCGCCAATAAAAAAGTTAGCAGCAAAATATTCAAAAAAGTAGCAAATGCAAGCCTGAATAACCAACGATAAAATCACACCTCTAGGAATATCTCGCTGTGGGTTCACGGCTTCTCCTGCCATCGCAGTTGCAGATTCAAACCCAACGAGGAGAAGAATTGCGATCGTGGCTTGATAAACCAACCCGATCAAATCATGAACATACGACCACGCTAATCGCATTCGTATGTTCATAATTAACGTTAGGATGACTCAGACGATAAATAATCATCAACAGTCCTAGAAACGTCAGTGAGGCAATTTGCACCACGTTAATGACAATGTTGATCAATGTGGAACCTGTCACCCCAATTAAAGCGATACTACCAATCAATCCAGCAAAGACAAAACAAATTAAGGTTTTGCTCAACCAATCTGAGGCGAAATCAGGGTTAAACAGTTGCCCAATGTAAACAATCAACGTTCCCATAAAGCTCACCATAATGCCGGGATAAACCCAGTAATATAAGTGCGCTGCCCATCCTGTCACAAACTTTGCCAGCCGCGCTAACCGAAAATGCTTGTGGTCTGCTTTCGCTAAAATTGCCGCCTCAGTATAGTAATAAGAACTGCCTGCACCTGCATCTGGGTAAGCCTTAGAAAGCGTCGCATAACAGCTTGCTGTCAACAGTGCAATAAAGGTCGCGAGCGTGATCGCTGCCCACATATTTTTGGCAGAGTCGGGAAGCGCTTGCAGTTGGTAGGTCGTTCACAAAAAAGCGCCTGGTGCAATCAGCGCCATTGCGTTAATTGTGATTCCCACCAATCCTAAGGTAGGCTTTAATTCACCACTTGAATTTGTCATTGGTTGCTGTTACATCCGTCTAACTCACTAGACTACATTTAAGAGCGAATCCTCCATAAGTCGGTGTTAAAAGATACAAAAATAGCTCAATGTTCTGCTCGATAACTTTACAACTCAAGTAAAACAAGGACTGAATAAAAGCATTGAATCCTCAGTTAGGATTCAATTTTTGTTAGTTCTCAGGCTATTAATTTATGCAAAAATTTCATATTTCTTGAGCCTAGTATTTTTCGATACAAAAAACTTAGATTTGTGTTTCTACTATAGATCGAGTACAAAGACCTTTAGCGATATCGGAATGACGTTGCTTGAAGATTTGA
>JAYVFW010000102.1:0-18370 GCA_043772715.1 Phormidesmis sp.
GTTAGCTTTGCCTCTGACTTTGATAATAAGATCCCGTCCACGGTTGAATCAGGGTTTGAGGCTTAAAACCTGCTCAAATTTTGTCCGGAGTATTGTTAATAGATTGTGTGAGTTTGTTCTAGCGGTGAAATCCATACCCCAACCCCTAACAGAGATTTCTTATGAGTGACACAACTCCACAACCTCAACTCCAACGAATGATGATTGTCATTCTTAACTACCGCACGGCTGATTTGACGATCGACTGTCTGCACTCCCTTGTCGCAGAGGTGCAATCCCGCCCGGAAACCCAAGTAGTGGTCTCTGACAACGATTCTCAGGATGGGTCAGTTGAACGGATCGGAGCGGCTATTGCAGCCGAGGGCTGGGGTGACTGGGTGACGCTGATGCCTTTAGAACGTAACGGGGGCTATGCATATGGCAACAACGCGGTGCTGCGTAAGGCGCTAGAATCACCTGAGCCACCGCCCTATTATTTACTGCTAAACCCTGATACGATCGTCCGTCCAGGGGCTGTTCAAGCCCTCGTAGACTTTCTGAAGAGTCACCCGGAGATTGGTATTGTCGGCAGTCGATTAGAAGATCCCGATGGCACCCCGCAGATTTCTGCATTCCGGTTCCCTAGCCTCTGGACGGAACTGGACTTTGGTTTCCGAATTGGACTAATTACCCGGTTGTTATCTCAGCGGACGCTAGCTCCGGCGGTGGTCGATCAATCGTGCCAAACAGGTTGGGTGGCGGGAGCCAGTATGTTGATTCGACGCGAAGTCTTTGAATCTGTAGGCTTATTAGACGAAAAATACTTTATGTATTTTGAAGAGGTTGATTTTTGTTTGCAAGCTCAACGCGCTGGATGGCCCTGCTGGTATCAGCCAGAAAGCCGGGTCGTGCATCTGGTGGGGCAAAGCTCGGGGGTCACCGATACAAAGCGCCCCCCCAAACGCCTGCCCACCTACTGGTTTAACTCCAGACGATACTACTTTCTCAAGAATCACGGCTGGTTATATACCGCGTTGACTGATGCTGTCTTTATGATCGGGCTGAGTCTATTGAACCTGCGGCGACTGATTCAACGCAAGCCCAACACCGACCCACCTCAGCTATTAAGTGATTTTTTCTTAAACAGTGTGTTTTTGAAAGGAGGTCAAGGGTGACCGAGCCAGAATCGCTGCCCCTGCCTTTGTGGCAACAGATTAAAGAGGACTGGGTGGCTCATGGGTGTGATTGGACGAAACCGGGCTTTCGGGCTGTGGCGGTGCTGCGTTTTGGCGTATGGCGGATGACCATTGCGTCCAGGCTGCTGCGGTTCCCCTTCAACATCTTGCATACTGCCTGCTATCGCAGAGTGCGGAACAACTACGGGATCGATCTGCCTTATACAGTGCAGTTGGGTCGCCGGGTGGTAATTGAACATCAAGGGGCGATCGTGATTCACGGCTATTGCACCATTGGGGATGACAGCATCATTCGTCAGGGGGTGACTTTGGGGAATCGTTATCTTGATAGACCGCTCGAATCCCCTAAATTGGGGTGCCGGGTGAATGTTGGAGCGGGAGCCAAAATTTTGGGGAACGTGACGATCGCAGATGATGCCACGATCGGAGCCAATGCCGTGGTGTTATCTGATGTTGCGATCGGTGAGACGGTGGTTGGCATTCCCGCTCGGGTCGTTAAGACTGAATCGCCACTAGACAAACCCAGTCCTTCTCATCAATAGACTTCCTGCATGAATAAAATTCTCGACGTAACTACCCTGAGATCTCGCCCCCTAACCCCCAATTCTGGGGGAACCGAAGTTCAAAGTCCCCCAGAATTGGGGGATTTAGGGGGCGTTCCCGGATTCGTGCAGGAGGTCTAATAAACCTCCCCATCTTGATTTAGCCGTCAAAGTAAAATGGCTACTAGATTTGTGGTTACTGGGCTGAAATTATAACAACTAACTGGGAGAACACTCACCATGAAACGTCTAAAAGTAGGACTCTTATCTTCACAGAATTGCTTAGACCGCAATCCTTGGTCGGGCATTCTTTACTGTATGCAAAGAGCCTTGAAGACTAGAGATCTAGACTTAATCTATCTTGGCGCTCCTTCTCCAGACCCGCTTTGGCTGAGAGTGGCAAAGCGATTGCAAAAAGTGAGTTCTAGATTTAATCGTAAGTCTGTAGACTATGCCCGTCCCTATAAAAAACTCGCGGTTCGAGTTACTCAGCAATTGGCGGAAACTCCCTGTGATGTCATTTTCGCGCCGGTTGCTTCGCAAGAACTCACTTTCTTAGAAACGAACATTCCGATCGTTTACTGTTCAGATACCACGCGATCTCTATGGTGGAAACATTATGATCCCCATCCCGAGCCTGACCAAAAGCAATGGAGAACGGTGAATGAATCAGCCGCGATGGCAAAATCTAGTAAGCTGGTCTATCCATCCACTTGGGCAGCCGATTCAGTGGTTCATGACCATGGGGTTGATCCTGCCAAGGTGGCAGTCATTCCCTTTGGCGCTAACATGGATACCCCGCCTTCCGCTGATCTGATCTTGAGCAGTAAGAAATACGATAAGTGTCGGTTGTTATTTGTAGGTAAAGAATGGAAAAGAAAAGGCGGAGATATTGCCCTTGATGCGATGCGATCGCTCAGAAAAATGGGAATTGATGCTGAATTGACCGTTGTGGGGACTGTTCCCCCTGAAGGGGTGCAGGATGAACATTTAACGTTTATTCCATTTATTAATAAGAATATTCCAGAGCAATTACAGAAGCTACAAGATCTGTATTTTGGAGCAAGTTTTTTCATTTTTCCAACCCGGGCAGAGTGTTATGGCATTGTCATTTGTGAAGCCAATGCCTTTGGGCTACCGGTGATCACCACGGATCAAGGAGGAGTTTCAACCATTATTCGGGACGGAAAAAATGGCTATAAACTGCCGCTTTCAGCCTCTGGAGCAGAGTATGCAAAGCTAATTGCAGAAATTTTCGGCGATCGCAGCCGCTATGAGCGCTTAGTCCTCTCGTCTAGAGCAGAACACGACACCCGACTTAACTGGAATACCTGGGCAGAAAAATTGCACGAGGTCTTTTTGAGTGTAGTTGATTAGCCTTTGTACTCAATTAGGCGACTCTTTTTACCCAATAGCTGATTTTGCCAGAACTTTAGGGTTCCACCCAATTGGGCAAACTTTCCTAGGACACAGAATCCAGCGTATAGAATCGCCGATTTAGGTGCCCAATCTTGTCGTCGCAGATTGATAAAAATACGGCTCATTGTTGCAGGGTAGGCTAAAAGCAACAGGAGACTCAATCCTCCAGTTATCCACGCCAGACTTAAGGCTGCCAGGGGAAATAATAGCCCCCAGAACCAAATGCTGCGGCTCTCGCGTCGCCAATGGCATTCTGGAGGGCGACCGTGTAACCAAAACCCTTCGGCATAGGCGTGACCAGCTCGGACAGTGCGGTTCCACCATTGACTGAAATGGGTCATCTGGGCATCATGTAAAGTCATTTCGGCATCCAGTCGCCAGATCTTCCAACCTGCTTGACGGAGGCGAACGCAGAGTTCTGGTTCCTCCCCTGCAATTAAACCTGGATTAAACCCCCCTACTGGTTGAAAGGCAGTTACGCGCATCATGGCATCTCCGCCACAGGCTTTGGTTTCGCCAATTGGGGTGTCCCATTCGAGATCACATAATAGGTTGTAAACGGTTAAGTCTGGAAAGCGCTCCCGTCGCCGACCGCAAACGACGGCAGTGTCAGGCTGAGTTGAAAGCGTTTGTTGAGCCAGATCGAGCCATCCTGGCACAATTTCGCAATCGCCATCCACAAACTGGACAAACTCGGTATCAGGGCAGACTTGCAAAAGATGTTCTAACCCTGCATTTCTAGCTCTAGCGGCGGTAAAGGGAAAGGACAAGTCTAAGTTCACGACTTCAACTCCCAACTCGCGGGCCAAATCAACACTGTTGTCGGTTGAGCCTGAATCGACGTAAACAATCAGGTTGACTCCCATCGCTGAGGCGAGGCATTGGTGCAGCCGCTGTCCTTCGTTTCGTCCGATCGCAACTAATCCAATTCGATTCAACTTTCATCCTCAACTATTTTGGGTCTATCAGCTTAATGATGCTATGGCAGTCCTAAATCATCTTTGGGAAGTTTCATCCCTAGAATCCACCGTAAGATTACTTACGTATATATAAACATAAGAACAAATGATCCCTATTCATGTCAAAACAGTGTGAAGTTTACATGAAAAGACTTTTTCTACGTTATAAATCTGAAATAATTGTGGTGCTACATCTGTGAGCTTACTGATTCATCTGATGTTCAGCTTAATTGATATAAGACTTTATAGGTAATGAACGGTCAACCTCTCTAAAAATTTCAGGACTTACGCGTTTTGACCAAAACCTCGGAGGTTTAAGCCACTCTTTCGGTTACGATGCTTGATTCTTGGTTAAAACCTCCGAGGTTTGCGTAGTCCGCGTTCGCCAAGTGCCTTGCAGCAAGCTACTCAAAGCGAATTAATAATAGGAGGACTGACGCAACCATCCCCATCCCTTACCGTTGTCTTAACGAAGACAACCGATGAATCTGTCCGCTCAAAGCAGTTCATCAACCAGGAAACTTATGATTACAGGATGAGGCTTGGGACATTTGTCAATATTGAGGTTCATTTCTGCACTGATGCCTTTGAGGTAGGGCTGTTTGAGCAGACAGCCCTTCAGCTTAACGTGTACAAAAATTCTCGCACCTCTAACCCTAGTTCAGCTCGAACCAGCACGTAGCATAAATCGCTATACATTTATCCATGAGAAAGTGTTAGATATGATACCCAGTGTTCAACCTGCTTTACTGCTTAGTACCCCTTTAGTTCCTGCCAATAGCACTGATTTTTCCCTAGATAGCGGCAGTGGTTTAAACGCGAATCCTCTGCCCTCTCGTTTGTCCACTTTAAGCGCTAGCCAAGGCTTAGGAGCGGCATCTGTTACTGTAGCGACTGGGCTGGGACTACTAGGTCAATATTTTGATAACTCAGATTTAACCAATCTAAAGTTGACCCGGACAGATCCAACGATTAACTTTAGCTGGATCGGTGGAGAATCTCCGGGGATGGAAATTGCTCCCACAACCTTTTCGGTGCGGTGGACAGGTGCAGTAGAAGCAGAGTATTCCGAATCTTACACTTTTTATACAGCTTCAGATGATGGTGTTAGGCTGTGGGTGAATGGGCAAGAACTGATCAACAACTGGACGGATCATGGTTCTACTGAAGATAGTGGAACCATTAACTTGGTTGCTGGTCAGAAGTACGATATCAAAGTTGAATACTATCAGGCAAATGGGGGGGCTAGGGCGCAATTATTGTGGTCAAGCTCAAGTCAACCTAAAAGTGTTATCCCTCAGTCTCGGTTATATGAACCCGATCGAACTTTACCCACCGCTGACTTGCCACCGTCTGTGTCAGATGCCGTTACAGGTGCTGCCACATATGGATTTACGGTGCTTTACAGCGATCTGACTGGGGTGAACCGATCGACGATCGATAACCAAGATGTCGTGGTGACTGGTCCGAATAACTTCAGTCAATTAGCCACGTTAGTCAGTGTCAGCAGCAATAATAACGCCAGCTCTCTCACGGCGACCTACCAAATTAAGGCACCTGGTGGAGTTTGGAATGCCAATAATGTTGGGCTTTACAGCATTGCCCTGCAAGGCGGTGAAGTCAGCGATGTTGATGGAAACTCAATTCCTTCTGGGACGCTAGGCACTTTTAGGGCGAATGTAACGCCCCCTAAAGCTAGTCTGGGTCTGTTGTTTCCGGTGGTTCAAGGCACGACTAACTATGGCTTTCGAGTCGGATACGAGGGACAGACATCTATAAACCGATCAACGATCGATAACCAAGACATCCTGGTGACTGGTCCGAATAACTTTAGCCAAGTTGCTCAGTTTGGCAGTTTTTTTAGTAATAGTAATGGGACTTCTCTAACAGCGAGTTACGTCATCAACGCCCCCGGCGGGGTGTGGGACGCAACCGATGGGGGCACTTATACTTTTACGCTGCAAGCCAATCAGGTTGGTGATACGAGCAATAACTTCATCTCTGCAACGACTTTAGGCACGGTGCAAGTTGATTTTGCCTTGCCCACTGCTACCCTAGCAGCGCTAACTCCTGCAACGATTGGTAGCGCTAAATATAGTTTTAGTGTCACTTACAGGGATGACACTGCTGTGCAATTAGACACGATTAATGACCAAGACATTATCGTAAGTGGACCCAATAATTTCCGTCAACTCGCAAAACTCGTCAGCGTTAGCGGGGCTGGCAATGGTAGCCCGTTAACAGCGATTTACAGCATTGATGCGCCGGGTGGGGTTTGGGATGTGGCTGATCAGGGAAGTTATACGTTAACGCTGCAAAATAATCAAATCAGTGATACGAATAATAATTTCGCTCCTACGAGCGTTTTAGGGGCTTTACGGGTAGATTTCGCTCCCCCCATCGCCAAACTGACCAGCGCTAATCTTGCTGTCGTGGATGCGGCTGACTACAGTTTCACGGTGCTTTACCAAGATGACACAGCCGTTAAACGCAGCACGATCGCCAATCAAAATATCTCAGTCACCGGTCCGAATAAGTTTAGCCAACTTGCGACCCTAGTGAGTGTCAACAGTGCGAGTGATGCTGGCTTCCTGATCGCCACTTATCGCATCAGTGCGCCCGGTGGTGCTTGGGACTCCGCCGACACGGGAACGTATACGATCGCGCTGCAAGCCAATCAAATTAGTGATTTAGATGGCAATTTTACTCCCGCTAGTGTTCTCGGGTCTATTGTCGTAGACTTAACTCCACCCACCGCTGACTTGACCGCGCCGACTGT
The DNA here is from genome assembly GCA_043772715.1 of Phormidesmis sp. Taxonomy (GTDB): domain Bacteria; phylum Cyanobacteriota; class Cyanobacteriia; order Leptolyngbyales; family Leptolyngbyaceae; genus Phormidesmis_A. The sequence continues at coordinate 6,875 of JAYVFW010000102.1, forward strand.
GATCAAAGGACAACGCAATTCCAGCTTTAAGGTGGTTTACCGGGATGGCACAGGCATCAAACGATCGACGATCGACAGCCAAGATCTCTTAATCAGGGGTCCAAAAAACTTTAGTCAGCTTGCAAAATTAGTCACTATCAGCAGCGATGACGATCAGACTGTGCTTGCAACTTATTCATTCGATGCCCCCAATGGCGTGTGGGATTCAGCCGACACGGGGGCTTACACCATCACCCTACAAGGGAACCAGATCAGCGATATCAACAACAACTTCCTGCCTGCCAGCGTTTTGGGGACGCTTCAGGTAAATTTACCCATAAATGACTTCAATGGAGACGGCAAAACAGATGTGTTGTGGTATGACCGTCGCACCCGTGAAGTTGAACTGTGGCTGATGAATGGAGTTCAACCTCCAGAAGCTAAAATTATTGGCACCAACTCTTTAGGTTGGGCGATCGAGCACATTGGTGACTTTAACGGAGATGGTAAACTTGACCTCCTCTGGCGCAAAAACAGCGGTGAAGTTGCCATTTGGTTGCTGGATGGTGCCAAACTGCTAGAGGCGGTGACACTGCCCGCTCTTGTTCCCTCTGATTGGAGTTCGACGATCGGTGACTTGAATGGGGATGGCAAGAGCGACCTCTTCTGGCGCAAAAACAGCGGTGAAGTTGCCGTTTGGTTATTTGATGGTGCAAAACTGCTGGAGGCGGTGACACTGCCCTATCTCGTCTCCTCTGATTGGAGGGCGACGATCGGCGACTTGAATGGGGATGGCAAGAGCGACCTTTTCTGGCACAAAAATACGGGTGAAGTTGCCGTTTGGTTATTTGATGGTGCCAAGCTGTTGGATGCCGTCACCTTGCCTTCTCTCGTTCCCTCTGATTGGAGGGCGACGATCGGTGACTTGAATGGGGATGGCAAGAGCGACCTCTTCTGGCGCAAAAATACGGGTGAGGTCGCCGTTTGGTTATTCGATGGGGTCAAACTGCTGAGTGCTGCTGCCTTGCCTTCCCTCTCCCCAGAGTTTAGCGCCACGCTGGGCGACTTGAATGGAGATAGTAAGACAGACGTTCTGTGGTACAACCCCTCCACTCGGGACGCTAAACTGTGGCTCTTAGATAGTACGCAAATTGCCAGCGCTACAGACTACACCCGTGATTCGGACTGGACGATCGTCAACCTGGCTATATTCAACTAATCCCACATTGATCGATTGGCATGAACGTTCTACCCACCTCTATTCCAGATGTTTTGATCCTTGAGCCTCGCATTTTTCAGGACGATCGCGGCTGCTTTTTTGAAAGCTATAACGAACGAGCGCTCTCTGAAAAAGCTGGGATTTACGATCGCTTTGTTCAGGACAATCACTCTTGCTCTCGTCGAAATGTTTTGCGTGGTCTGCACTACCAAATTCAAAAGCCTCAAGGCAAACTGGTGCGAGTGATCGCAGGCACCATCTTAGATGTTGCGGTCGATTTGAGAAAACAATCTCCCACCTTTGGGCAATGGGTGAGCTGTGTTCTCAGCGCCGAAAACAAACGCCAGCTTTGGGTGCCGGAAGGGCTGGCTCATGGCTTTCTGGTAACGTCAGACACTGCTGAGGTGTTGTATAAAACAACCGATTACTACGCGCCACAACATGAGCGCTGCATCCTATGGAATGACCCTGACCTAGCAATTGATTGGTCGCTCACGGCGGCTCCAATTTTGTCGGCGAAAGATCAAGCAGGTCAACTTTTTACAACAGCCGAACTCTTTTTATGAGACGCATTCTATTAACGGGCAATGATGGGCAAGTGGGGCAAGAACTTCAGAAAACTCTGAGCGTGTGGGGTGCCGTAACTGGAGTTGGGCGTAAAACAATGGACTTAGCTCAACCGGCTCACATTCAGCAAATCATGGCTCAGGTCAAGCCCGATCTGATTGTGAATGCGGCTGCTTATACGGCGGTGGATCGGGCCGAAACGGACTCCGCCACCGCTTATGCTGTGAATGCGATCGCCCCCGCAGTCATGGCAGAATCTGCTCAACAACTTGGGGCAGATCTCATCCACATTTCCACCGACTATGTGTTTGACGGCACGAGAAACACGCCATACACTGAGCTAGATCCTCCCAACCCGGTCAGCATCTATGGGCACTCTAAATTAGCGGGAGAGCAAGCAATTCAGCAGGCGTGGTTGCCCCGTCCAAACAACGCTGCAACCATTTCCACAGATCAATCAGAGAAGGCAGGCTACATCATTTTGAGAACAGCTTGGGTTTATGGCGCTTATGGCAAAAGTAATTTTGTGAAAACGATGCTAAAACTCGGATCTGAACGTGAACAGATTCGGGTGGTTTCTGACCAAATTGGAACGCCCACCTGGAGCAACCATCTCGCGCAGACGATCGCGGATCTGATTCCCAAACTCAACGCAGAGACTTCAGGAATCTATCACTTTACCAATGGAGGGGCTGCAAGCTGGTATGACTTTGCGATCGCGATTTTTGAGGAAGCTGAACAACTAGGGTTTCCCTTAAAGGTTCGCTCTGTTGTCCCGATTACAACGGCTGACTATCCGACTCCCGCACAGCGTCCTGCCTATTCACTGCTCTCTTGTGCAAAAACTTCTGCCCTGTTAGAAACTCACCCTCCTGATTGGAGACAAGCGCTCAGACAAATGCTCATAGAACTTCAGGCTAACGCCGCTCTTTTACAGGTGACATTATGAAGGCACTCATTCTCTCGGGGGGCAAAGGGACACGCCTGCGACCCCTCACTTACACGGGCGCAAAGCAGCTCGTTCCGGTGGCTAACAAACCCATTCTCTGGTATGGCATTGAAGGCATTGTTGCCGCTGGGATTACTGAGATTGGCATTATCATTAGCCCTGAAACGGGCGAAGAAGTGCAGGCCAAAACAGGAAACGGCGATCGCTTCGGTGCCGAGATTACCTACATTCTGCAAGAGCAGCCTGCGGGTTTGGCTCATGCCGTCAAAGTTGCCCAACCCTTCTTGGGAGATGTGCCTTTTATCATGTATTTGGGCGACAACCTGATTCAGGGCGGGCTAGGAGGGTTTTTAGACAGCTTTAAGACTCAAACGCTGGATGCCCTGATTCTCTTGAGAGCGGTTTCAAACCCCAGTGCGTTTGGGGTCGCTAAGGTCGATGAGCAGGGTCGTGTTCTTCAGTTAGTTGAGAAGCCGAAAGTGCCATCCTCAAACTTAGCGCTGGTCGGAATTTACTTCTTTTCAAACGCAATTCACCAGGCGATCGCTGAGATTCAGCCCTCAGAACGGGGGGAACTTGAAATTACGGATGCGATTCAACGGTTGATTGATCAGCAAAAGCGCGTCGAAGCCTCCGAGCTAGAAGGCTGGTGGCTAGATACGGGAAAAAAAGATGATCTGCTGGCAGCCAACCAAACGATTCTTGATAGCTGCCTCACGTCTGCTGTAGTGGGGAGTGTCGATGCTCAAAGCCAGATTATTGGCAGAGTGCAGATTGGAGAGGGGTCCCAAATCATTAACTGTACGATTCGCGGACCGGTCGCGATCGGAGACAATTGCCACATTGAAAATTGCTTTATCGGTCCTTACAGCAGTGTTGCTGACCAGGTGACGCTGATCGACGCTGACCTCGAACATAGCGTCATTTTGCAAGGGGCAAAAATCAACGGAGTGCATCACCGGATTGTGGATAGCGTGATTGGGCAGCGAGTTAATCTGACAGTTGCGCCCCAGAGACCGAAGGCACTGCGTTTTTTGATCGGAGATGATTGTCAAATTGAATTAGTGTAATTATGAACCACAATCTCAACCATGCCGCTCCCCGTCGAGTATTGGTCACGGGAGGAGCTGGATTTATCGGCTCAAACTTTGTTCACCACTGGTGCGCTGCTTATCCTCAAGACCGCGTTGTCGTCCTCGATGCGCTCACTTATGCGGGCAATCATCAAAATTTGGCGGGCTTAGAAACCTCAACGGCAAAGCTGCGGTTTGTGCAAGGAGATATCTGTGATCGTTCTTTAGTCGATGCCCTCTTACAAGAAGAAGCCATTGATACAGTGGCACATTTTGCGGCTGAGTCCCATGTCGATCGGTCTATTCTCAAGCCCGATGCGTTTATTCAGACCAACATTGTCGGCACCTTCACGCTTTTAGAGGCGTTCTATCAATCCTGGAAAGCGAACCAGCAGCCAGACTATCGGTTTCTACACGTCTCTACAGACGAGGTGTATGGTAGTTTGAACCCTGATGATCCTGGGTTTACAGAAACCACTCCGTTCGCGCCAAACAGTCCCTACTCTGCTTCTAAAGCGGGCAGCGATCATTTGGTGCGTGCCTACTACCATACCTATGGATTGCCCACCATTATCACCAATTGCTCTAATAATTACGGTCCCTACCACTTTCCAGAGAAGCTGATTCCCTTGATGTGCATCAATATTCTCATGGGTAAGCCGTTACCGGTCTATGGAGATGGGCAAAACATTCGAGATTGGCTCTATGTGACCGATCACTGTCAGGCGCTAGATACGGTGATCCACCAGAGCAGGTCGGGCGAAACCTACAATATTGGTGGCAACAACGAAGTCAAAAATATCGATCTGGTTTATATGCTGTGCGATTTGATGGAAGAGCTGGCGATCGACCTGCCTGTGCGCCCTTGTCGTCAGTTGGTGACTTTTGTCAAAGACCGACCAGGGCACGATCGCCGCTACGCTATCGATGCCACCAAGATCAGAACAGAACTGAACTGGACTCCCCGCGAGACGATCGCGAGTGGGTTACGACAGACGGTTCAGTGGTATCTTGCTCACCCTGACTGGTGGCGGCCGCTCCTTTCCCCACAGTACCAAACGTACTACCAGCAGGTTTATGCGAGTGTTTAAGCATGAGTCAGTTCACATTGCCTCGCCCCCAAAAGGCGGTCTGGATTGGGGTTTTCCTAATGTTGATGGCTGTGATTACGATCGCGGTAATCTGGGCAAACTCATTCAACCATCCACCCGCTCACCCAGAGTCGTCACGAGTTTTGGTGATTGCGAATCGCAATAGTCCCGTTTCTTTGCGAGTCGCTCAATACTATATGCAGCGTCGCGGAATTCCCACGACCAACTTTCTCACCCTGGACTTGTTTGACAGTAGCCAACAGCCCGTTTTTGAGTCGATCGAGTACCCGATTTATCAAAAACAGGTAGAGCAGCCCCTGCGGGAATTCTTGAACCGTGAGCAGCTTACTGATCAGATCCGCTATATCGTACTCACGAAAGGGGTTCCGCTGCGGGTTAAGAATGTCCCCCATCCCTTTGTGAATGGGGAAACGTTCATCCAACATCAGTCGCTCGATTCCACGATCGCGGCTCTCGACTACAAGACCTCAGCGATTGCATTTAGAGACCTCGACTATAAAAAGATGTCTGGCAGTGAAGTCTTTGGTCTTTTGACCCCCAACCTTTACTGGCGGCAGACCTATCCGTTTGAGCATCGTCTGACGGGGGGCTATCTGGTGACTCGTTTGGATGGGTATCACGAGGCAGATGCCCGAGCTTTGGTCGATCGTGCCCTGACTCCACGCCCCTCACTCTCAGGAACTGTTTTGCTCGATGCTTTCCATGAGAACGAAAGTAGCGGTGAGCCGCAACTGGTGGATATTTTTGATCCCAAAGCTTGTACTCTGCAAGTCGTCCCCAACTGCGCTCCCCAGCCCAGAGGGATGTGGGAGGCTTCTGGGCAAGACATCAACAATGACCTGCGGTTGAGTCAGCAGTTGATCAAAGCATCGTTTTCAAACTTGCAAGTCATGTTTGCGCCTCCTAAAACATTTGCAAGGGGTGACAATCTGATCGCTTATGCATCATGGGGTTCAAATGATCCAGTGTTTCGACTCGAAGACTATCAGAGCTTGCAGTTTCTTCCGGGGGCGATCGCAGAAACGGTGGTTTCAAGCAGCGGCAGAACGTTTTTCCCTACCACCACGGGTCAGTCTCTGCTTGGAGACTTGATGTCTAATTCTCAAGGAGTCACAGGGATTCGAGGCTATGTCGAAGAGCCAGAGCTACAGGGAATCGGGTCTCCCACCGTGCTGTTCGGCAACTATTTTGCAGGGGTCAACTTAGCCAATGCTTACTATCGATCGATACGTTTTGTCGGCTGGCGTGATCTAGTTTTAGGCGACCCACTAGCGACGGCTGTATTTGATGATTGATTGCAATTTATTCTAATGGAGAAAGATTTGGTGGGTCTGTTTGCCGAGAAAAATTTCTACAGACGCTGGCTCCTTGCCTGTAGCCTCAGTATTCCCGCGAGTTTGGCTTTGGGTAAGACCCTTAGCTTTGCGATCGGCTTTGCAACGGGCAATTCCAAAGCTTGGGCGGCTGGCTTTGCAATCAGTTCTATGCTTACAGGTGCTTTAGTAGGTCTGGTTCAATGGCTAGTTCTTGGAAGACGCACTGCTCAAGGATATCGATGGGTATTAGCCAGCGGCTTGGGTTGGGCAGTCGGCAGTTTGATGACTGTGGTAGTAGGCAATAGGATATTTGGACTTGTCAATCTAGCACTATTTGGCGCAGTCAATATCGGGCTAGTTTGGGCTGTCAGTGGCGCGGTCAGCGGGTTTGTCAGTGGCGCTATAGGCGGAAGTGTCTTTGGTTTGGCTCAATGGCTTGTGCTCAGAGAAAAGGTTTCTAAAGCGGATGGGTGGGTACTGTCTAGCAGTTTGGGTTGGGCCGTGGGGAACATTGCGATCGCCGAGATCGCGACCACTGCGACTGGAATAATCGGCTTGGTGTTGTCGTGGATGATTTTTGGAGTTGTCTATGGGGTTGCCACCAGCAAAGCCCCATACTCAGCTTAAATGGGTATGAGGTGTTAGAGTTTAATGACTTCAGAAATGCTGCGCTGGTTGTGAACGCGGTTGTGGCGTTCACCGAGACCATGCAGGCGATGATGGAGTTCGATCTCCTCTCTTTTGACTTTGAGAACGGCTTCAATTTTGGGCTGAGTGGCTTTCCCCACCTGCTTGAGGAGATCCTTCATGACGGGAATGGAGATTGCCCACTTTTCTGGGTGAGCGGTGGCAGTGTGGTTGTTGAAATCAAGGATTTTATGGAGTGCCCGCAGCGCGTCCGGGTCTAAGTCAGCTTGTGATGGCAGTACGTCTGCGGGTTTTGGGGGACTAGGTAAAGCCGTTCGAGATTCATCTGAATTTGCTTGAGAGCGAGGCGTGGTCGTATTCGCAGTTTCCTTCTCCTGAGACGATGGAATGACTCCTTCATTCAGAAAGCCTTGAATGCTCTCCAGTCGGGATTGAGTTTGCTGGAGTTCTGCGTTCAGGCGCTGATTTTCAGTTCGCACCTGCTTCACCTCCTGTTGCAGTTGTTCCGCTGCTTGAGCATTAGCAGAGGTGGGCTGCTCCGCAGAGTTCCGAAGAATTGCGTCTTCCTTTTCACGGTTCACCTGAACTAACTCCGCCTCTAAACCTTCGACCCTTCTTGTGAGCCAAGCGAGAGTTTTGGCTTGGTCAGCCACGGTTTGAGAGACAGAGACAACGCGTTCCACTGTCGGGTTCGAATCCTCCAACCGCATCGCCCCTTGTTCGAGCCTCGACAGGAGTTCTAGCAGCGCCTGGTCATAGCCGTGACCTTTGCCGCCTTTTACCTGAATCTCAAAGCGATCAGCAACGGACTTCAACAACTCCAAATCCACCGAAACGGGTTTGACTCGTCGAATTCCCCGGCGTTGCGTCACAGTCGCCGCTTTGAAAGCTTCTGGCTGCTCCTGTTTGACCACTGCTGCCAGCGCCCTCGAAGCGGCTTCAATCGCTTGTTGAGACACTTCATCCGTCATCGCCTCCCCTCCTGCTTCAGACTGTCCCACCGCCATCCCCTTTCGGATCGCCACTTGTCTCTCTGGATTAAACGCATTGATCGCTTCCACGCCGCCATAGCCCAACTTGATGCCTTGTCTACCATCAATATTGCCGTTGGGGTCGGCAATCTTGTAATCGTTGTAATGGCGAGATGCTGCCAGGGATCGTCTCAGCGTGCCATCGGTCGCCTCCAAAATCGCATAGTGCCCTTGAATGGCCGCTTTGTATTCATTCGCGTCCACGATCGATGGCGCATACCAGAGAGTGGCGATCGCCGCGTAAACGGAGCGAAACAGATGCGAAAACAGATTATCTTTTCCCTCGCGATTGGGCACTAACTCTGCAAAATGCTGATCGCACGCGGTCGCCACCGCCTGAGCATATTTCTGATTAATCTGCCCCGCTGTCAATCCTTCCGTCGGACAGATCTGCCGCAGCTTCTCCAACGCCTTAATCACCCGTTCCGCCGTCGTCAGGGTTGGAATTTCAAACGAAAGCCTCTGAACCTCACCCCGTCGCTTCAGTGCCCCCGAAAAGACCACACTCCACTGAGACTTGGGTTGAAACTGAGCCGTCCCTAAAATTTCACTAGAGCGTCTCCCCGTGAGCACCACCAACCCTGCTGCCACCTCTGCCCACTCGCGGCTTTCCAACAGCCGAACGGCTTGAGCCACGATCGCGTCCGGGTTCTCCAACAGCACGACATTTTCGTTGCGCCGCGCCACCTGCTCGTCGATCGGAGTATTCATCGTTGTCCACTCTGCCACCGTAAAGTTCAGGCAGTCCAGCGCCAGATGATCCTCCCCCAACTGCCGCTTAATGGCGTTCCTCACATCCGTCATCAAATTGCGTTGTTGCTTCAGCTCCACCAGACCATGCTCCACCCACTGCTGGCGCATCCAGGTCGCCCACTTCTGCCCTTGCGCCCGACCCTCCGGCGTGTCTTGCAACTGCTCCACAGCCGGTAAAAACTGATCGACCAAAGTTTGGAGCCACTTCCGCATGATTGCTGACCTCACTTGACCCATCTATCTTACCTAACTTACTCATCTTTTGCAAGCATATCTTACCTGCTTTGAGTCAACAGAGTTCGCTGTCCACGAGTGCGCTGTTCAGCGCGAGTTCGACAGAGAAGAGCTAGAAAGCATTAAGCAACGATCGTGAAAGGGTTGCCAGATGAAAGAGTTGCCAAAGCGAGAGACTTTGCTGAATTTATCGCCCAAAAGCAACCCTCGAACTAGCCGAAAACCGAATCTAGTTCGAGAGTTGCCCAACAGAGACTTTCAAATGAAGGGGTGTACTTTTCTAGGAGGTCTCAACTGATGGCTCATTCATTCTCCACCGTGAGACTCAACCCAGGTTCACGAATGTTGGTTGAGCCAAGCGTCTAGGTCATCTTGGCTGGAGAAATTGAGTAATGCGATCGCGAGGGCTGTGATTTGGTCTAAATTCAGAGTGGAGATGCGATCGCGCTGTGCGTCAGAGAGCGAAGCCAACGAGCTAGAAAGTCAAATCATTCCGCATCTGCTTCAAACGGGTTCAGCAACCGAATTTGCCCAATCCACTGAAAGTCATTTGTATTTCGAGTGACGAGCATCAAGTTATGGACGAGGGCAGTTCCCGCAATAATCGAATCACCGAGGGACATTTTGCGGATTTGTCGCAGTGCGACAGCTTGCTCCAAGATGGGTTGAGAAATAGGCAGCACTTGAGCGATCCGAAAAAGCTGCTCTAGATCGCTGCGATCTGCTTCGACTAAACGATGATAGCCGAGTACCTCAACAAGCTGGCGAAGGTGGGCATTTTCGGGCTGAATCGCGTAAATGATGATGTTGCTATCGAGAAGCATTATTCGTCTCGACCCAAAATAGAGCGATCTCAACGAACTTCACGCTGCCAGGTCACTGGGTCAACCTCTGAAAAAGCACGATTTGCCGCAAGCTTTTCCAGCACTTCAGCCATTCTTTGACCACGAGAGGCGGCATCTGAGCCTAAATCTTCTTCCAACACGGTGATGTGAACCGCGATCGACTGATCTCCCAACTGAGGAGCTTCGTCAATCCATTCGATCACGTTTCCCTTCAGAACTGCCTTGAATGTCCATAGCATAGCGACAACAATGATGGTTTCCTCTGTATTATCTCGCTTTTCCGTATTGCTGGTCGCCACGTTTATGTGATTGCTTACTCACTCACTTGACTCGTTTTTCTATCTTATCTGAACCAATAGCAGCGATAGATATCTTACCTGCCCGATTTCAGATGGCTTGCCGATGGGAATAAATCTCGTCTAATAACAGGTCGCGCAACTCGTTGGCAATATCGTCAGGTGGGTCACCTGCCAGCGCTCGACCGATCAGGCGTTCCGCTTCTCGCAATTCCTTGCACTCCAAAGCCAAAACTGCTGCACTGCGATGCAAAATTGATCGAGTCGGCTCGAAGTCAAATTGATCTGCCAGTAAATTAGCTGCCGCCTGTTCTTTCTGAAATGCGGATCTAGAGAACTCTGCAACCTGAGCCGCATCGCCACGCTGACGGGCTAAAACGGCTTGGTCTACCAGTACCATTGCTTCATGATGGAGAGTGTCTACGTCCTGAATTTTTCAACGATGCGTGCTCGCGGTGTACCAAACTCGACCACAGCAATATAGCTAGGGGCTACTGCGTCTGAGGGCGTGATTTGCCTTAGCTTTATCTTAACTCTGGATTGCAGGGTGCTTTCAGATCCGTTCCGAATCCCCGAAACTTCCAAACGAGCTTTGCGCTGAAAGAGTGGTTGCGGGCTATCAATTGAACCTAGCCAGAAATCGAAGCCAAAGCCTTTGCCTTTGATGGAGCGCTCAATCACCGTCAGACCCGTGAGACGAGGCATAATTAGTGCCGCAATTCCATAAGCTCCATACTCAGTCGCAACTTCTTGATCCGCATTGAAGCGACGAATCGTGTCATCGACTGCACCACGGTGAATGTCGAGTTCGCACACTTGCATTCTATCAATTTGCAGCGTGACGCGATTGCGATGTCCTTGATCCTCTAAACACACGGCTGCGGCTTCTGCACAAGTTGCTCCAAAGGTGACTGACCAGTCAGGACGTTCAGGGTTATCTTGACAAAGATCACTCAGGTAAAGGAGTTCAGCCATTGATGAAGAGAAAGTGCGATCGCATCTTCAGAATTCTACAGTAGTTTGAAAGGTGAAACCATTAAGGCTGACGCATCCATGTTGCCCACCCGATCACTGCCGCCCGACCTTCCGGCGTGTCTTGCAAGGAAGCCACACCGGGTAAAACCTGATCGACCAATGCTTGTAGCCACTTTCGAATGAGTGCTGACTTCACTCGACCCTTTTATCTTATCTATCTATTTTACTCATTTTTTGCAAGAATATCTTATTTACTCTGAATTACCTGAATTCGCTGTTCGCCAGTCCACAGCCCAGCGCGAGTTCAACAGAGAAGAGCTAGAAGGCATCAAGCGCCGATCGTGAAAGAGTTGCCAAAGCGAGAGACTCTGCTGAATTTCCTGCCCAAAAGCGACCCTCGAACCAGCCGAAAACCGAATCTAGTTCGAGAGTTGCCCAACAGAGACTCTCAAATGAAGGGGTGTACTTTTCTAGGAGGTCTCAACTGATGGCTCATTCA
>JAYVFW010000103.1:0-18343 GCA_043772715.1 Phormidesmis sp.
CGGGATCGTCGGCAAGAATGTCGGCTGGAATTATTGGCATAAACATTTAGCAAACTCGTTGAGCTTTGTAGGAAAACAATTTAGAGCCTCTCTTCCTAAACCGACTTCTGATGCCGCTTCCTTAGAAAAAACAGAAATGGGAACGCCAAAAAACCGAGAAATTAGTCAGCCGGAAAAGTCTAAGACTTTAGCAGAACCCTTGCCCGCACCTTCAGAAAAGGAAGCACCGCAGCCATGAGCGCACAAGAGCGGCACAAAATGCAGCCCCTGTCGATCGGGCTAAAACATCGAACTCGCATCGGGCTATGGACAGTTTCGATCTGGACGGGCTTAGTCGGCTTAGTCAACTTATTATCTGCGGTATCGCCCAGCTTGCCGGAACGAGTCAGATGGCTGATGCCTGTTTTCCCGTTTCCGATTCGGGCTGGGGGACACGTCTTTGCAGCGTTAACGGGCTTTTTGCTGATGACGCTGGCAGCCAATCTCTTGCGACGCAAGTACATCGCTTGGCTGCTGACGGTGACTTTATTGGGCATCTCGATCGCCAGTCATCTGATCAAAGGGCTTGACTATGAAGAAAGCTTGCTGGCGATCGTGCCACTAATCCAGCTCATTGTGATGCGAAAGACGTTTACGGCTCGCTCCGATCGTCCGTCTATCTATCAAGGCGTTCGCGTTTTGATCGGGGCGTTGCTATTCACCCTCGCTTACGGAACGGCTGGATTTTATCTGCTCGACGGACGCTTTACGGTCAATGGCGAACCCGTTAATTTTGGATTATTTGCCTCGATCGAGCAAACGTTAGCCATATTTTTTACTGAAGATAACGCAGGGCTAGAACCCACAACTCGATATAGTGCTTTTTTCATCAACTCTATTTACATGGTCGGAGCAGGCACATTAGTTTACGCATTGTTCATGCTGTTGCGCCCTGTGTTGCTGCGGGGTGATCCTGCAACTGTTAGCGATCGTAGACGAGCTAGAGACATCATTGACGAATATGGGCAGACTTCGCTAGCCCGATTGTCATTGCTAAAAGACAAAAGCTACTATTTCAGCCCATCGGGGCAGAGTGTGATCGCTTACGTTGCCAAAGGTCGAGCCGCGATCGCTCTGGGTGATCCCATCGGACCGCCTCAAGATCGGGTTGAAGCCATTCTTACATTTAGTCAATTTTGCGATCGCAACGACTGGTTTCCTGCTTTTTATGAAACCTCAAACGAGCAGCTAGAGCGATACTCTAAATTAGGATTTCAGCAGATTCAAATTGGCGAAGAAGCGATCGTTGATTTGACTTCTTTCACCTTAAAGGGAAAAGCAGCGCAAAATCTTCGCACTGCGCTCAATCGATCTGCAAAAGCGGGTTATCAGTTCAAGCTTTATGAATCGCCCATTCAGCCAGAATTATTTCAGCAGCTAAAACCTGTCAGCGATGAATGGCTAAAAAATAAGCAGGGGTCAGAAAAACAGTTCTCGATCGGCTGGTTTGATCAAGACTATTTGCAAGATTGCTCGATCGCCGTCGTCTATGATGCTGCTAATAATGTCGTCGCGTTTGCAAATTTGTTATCGGGTTATAATCGCCGCGAAGTCACGATCGATTTAATGCGTCATCGATTAGATGCCGAAAAAGGCACAATGGATTTCTTGTTTGTCTCGATGTTTCAACACTTTAAAGAGGCAGAATATGACAGCTTTAATCTCAGTCTTTCGCCTTTAGCTGGAGTTGGCGTAAAACCGAGTGCCCGCAGGGTTGAGAAAGCCTTAAACTACTTATTCAATCACCTCAACCAGTTCTATAACTTCAAAGGGCTGCACCAATTTAAAGAGAAGTTTCAGCCTCGCTGGGAGCCACGTTATTTAGTGTTTCCGAGCCGAGCAGCCCTACCCGATGTGATTTTAGGATTGGTCAGAGCCGATTCGGGCGATCGCTTATTTGAATACTTACAGCTTGAATATATAAAGCAGGCTCTCGCTGCGTTCCTCGATCGCTGATCGCACAATTCCTGCAATGGCGCATTTGAGCAAAGAAACTGATAGAGTAGCGATCTTCTAAGCACAGCAAAAACGGAACTTTTCTCATACCGATTTACTGCGCTTGGGTGCCGATGAGTCGCTCAATGTAAGCTTTTGTAACGGATGATTCGATCGCATCATTTTTCAGACATCCTAACTGCTGCGGAGACAATTGTTACTCAGTCTCTCGCAGAATTACTCGGTTTGCTGAGAAGCTGTGTACAATTAGCAGGTTTTAACGCTGATGAAGAGTTAGCCACAACCTTCGAGCCTCAAGGGGCATCTGTGGTCTTGATTCTAGAAGAGTCTCATGTAGAGCTACACATCTGGACTGAAAGCAGCAAAATTGCAGCAGACATTCATGTTTGTGATTATCATCAAGATAACTTTTTGAAGGCGAAAAAACTATCAGAGCTATTAGCGATCGCACTTGTCGGTTAACACTTTATATGTCGTCTTAACAAAATCTTGACGTGATTTTGAAGATGCTGAAATCCTTTAATGGCAAGAACTTTAGCTCCCAATCGCTTTTTGTGTGTGGAGACTGTGATAACAGATTGAGTGACGCGTTGTGGAAAATTAACAGTTAGCTGTCTTCTTTTAATGATGGGTTACTTTAGGGGTTAACGAATTACTTGTCGTTTTTATTAGACGTTCTATTTGGTGCTTGAGTTGTTCCGCTTGATCCTGGTTGCCCAGGAAAATAAAGCCTGTTCTAGCCTGAGAGAGACAGTAAAGCAACTGTTGCGAGTTTTTGAGGGTGGCGTAGACTTGACCTAAGCCGTAATAAGCCAGTGTCCATTCTTCCAGATCCTCGGGAGACTGTACATGAGCAATGGCGCTGTTGTAAGCACTACCTGCTAACCGGATTAAGCCTGTCTGCCAGTAGAGGTCTCCGAGCGCACGGTAAAGAATGGGCGATCGCTGACTCTGCTTAAGCTGCGCTTCCAGCACTGCAATGGCTTCAGCACTGAGGCTGTAGGTTTGGTAATTGTCTTGAGCCAGTCCGTAAGCTGCGATCGCACTTACAGGCAAACTATAGTCTCCGTAGTAGGTAGCCAGCATCAATGCAGTTGTTTCATCAATCGGTTTGTTTCGCAGCAGTTTCGCCGTGATGGCTTGAACATCGACCGCTTCATCTGGACGCAACACTCTGAAGTCAAGCGCTTTCGCCAGTTCACTGTTGGGTGCTTTGTCTTCGCGAGAAGAGCGACCTGTGTTGGTAGTCACAACGCAGGAATAGACGACTCCTGGTTCTAGTGGTTTGCCAGCATAGGTAATGTGAGTGTTCTTTGTCTTCGTTTGCCATAAGATGCCCGTTGGACTGCTCACCTCAACACTGTAGTCACTTGCACCTGCGACAGCATTCCAGCGTAAGAGGGGTTTTGCACTCAGCGAAAGTGAGTGGCGGGGGGTAATCAGGTAGGGGATAGACGCATCAAGCCCACCAACCGTCTCGGCGGATTGGGTACCTCTAGAAGCGTCGGTTTTCCAAACCGGACAGACTTTGCCGAGTCCAGATAGTGCTTTCACAGAGCGCTGCAACCCATTTGGACACAAAATCGTTACCTGCACCCCTTTGTCTGGAGTCAGTAGATCGCCCCGGTTTAGTTCTGTTCCCCGACGGGCAAAAAAGCTCTGGGTGGGATCATCCCGCTGGATTCGCACTTTGCCCTTACCAGAAATAGCCTGGATTCGGGCGGAACGAGGAAGGTCAGGTTTAGAGGATTGAGCGAAGGTCGCTGGCAGAATAGTGAACGCGATCGCCATCATCATGAATACCCCGATCGCGAGAGTCACCCAGCGAGTAAGCTTTGAGGCGTTGCTGAATCCAAGTATGAATCGGTGGGTAGCAACCTTTCTGGAACGCCCCCCAAATCCCCCACAAGTGAGGGACTTTGAAAGTCCGAGAGTCCTCCAGAATGGGGGGTTGGGGGGCGAATTCATACCATCATTCAGCAACGCCAGCTTTGATACGGTTACTTTCACTGACCCGCCTCCAATTTAGTCAAGCGTTGTTGAGCGATTGTCAGCCACTCATCCTCTTCGGGGACAGTCGCTGCACCATAGCGGGCGCACAACTTCCATTCAGGAAGGGCTTGCTTTTGGGAAGGGAGCGGCTTTTTCCGATCGCCCTGAGCTTCAATGACCTGTGCCTGTAAGCAATGGGCGGCGGCGATGGTTTCCTTAGGCAATTTTTCAGCTTGTCCAAGTTTGATGGCATCGCCTAGCCAGGTTTCGGCATCGATCGCGTTATCTTGTTTCAATCGTGCCCAACCCATATTCTTCATCAAGGCGAATTTTGTTTCGGGACGTAGCGAATTTTGCTCATCGGATAGGGGCTTTTGGAGTAAGGAAATCGCGATCGGATAGTCCTTCTTGAGAATGCTGAGTCGCGCTAAGTTATTAACCGCATCGGGGACTTCTGCGATCGCGTACTGATATTGCGTCCGAGCCTCATCCGGTTTCTGTAAATCTTCGTAGAGTCTACCCAGCCAGAAGTGAGCAGAAGTGTTATCGGCATTCAGTTCTAGTGCCCGCTTGTATTTTGCTTCGGCGCTGCCCCACGCCTTCTGTTCGTAATCCTCTCGCCCCTGATCAGTGTACCAGCTAGAGATGGCTGGCAAGGATTGTCGGAGTCCAACCAAACCTAGCAGTAGCACGCCTGATCCGGCAGTTCCGAGTTCGTGCCAATACTGTTCCGAGACGTTTAATCTTTTGAGAGACTGTTTGCTGGCTTCCTGTCCTGCCTTCGTGAGCGCTCCACCAGCCGCTAACAGGGTGAGAATGCTTTGAGCGCTGACTGCGATCGCCCCTGCTGTATCAGTCCCACCTTTCAGAAAACGGGTTGAAATATCGCCTACCAATCCTAAGGAAATCGTGAGAAACGTGACGGAGAGTGCCGTCCAGAGCCAATCGAACTGGCTCCACTTCTTGGGCTTGGGCGCTTCTAGCCACCACCACCAGGCTGTTTCTTTGGGGCTAAAGCTGTCACGCCAATCTGCTTTTTGAGTAAAGGTGGCGATCGCATCGGACTGATCTCTTAACTGTTGATCCAACTCACTGATGGTTTGGAGCACTGCGCCAGAAACCTGATCTATGTCTGCCAAAGCAGTTTGTACTCCATCTCTTGCGTTCAACATCTCCAGCACGATCGCGGCTGATGCTGGACTGTCTGCCTGGGCAAGAGTGGCGATCGTTTCTTTATAGTGTTGAATGGCTGTGTCAAGTGGAAGCGTCATATTGTCATCATCCTATAAATTGTTGCCAATGAGGATGAAGGGTGCCCAGTAGTAGGGATGGCTAAAATCACGAGCGATCGAGGGTTTGGAGCCATCAGTTGCAGGAAGTTTGAAGCTGTCACTACGGGTTTGCTTTGCACTGCCCCTGACTTGCATCAGAGACCGTTGTGCCTGTCGTAGGGCTTCGGCTTTGCTCATTGTGCCAATAGCTAGATTTTTGTAGAACTGCTGCATTAGTTGACTGGTGCTGGCATCATTGACGACCCATAGAGAAGCGATCGTGGCTTTGGCTCCAGCCTGTTCAAATTTGTAGGCGAGTCCCATCACAGCAACGCTATCATCCGCTTTTGTATCAAACTGGTCTGTGCAGTTGCAAGAAATTGGACAAGGGGCACCGGAAAGAAAGGCACGACAACAGCCAGCAGGAGCGCAGCCGTCAGGGAGTTGAGGCGAAGCAGATGGGGTGACATTGGATTTCAGGCAAGGGGGCAAATGACTGAATGTCCTGACTGATGCTTTGGTCTAGAAAAAGTCTACACTCCTTGAGATGCTATTTCCGGTCGTGTCAAGTCATTGATAAAGCTCAAAGACTCAAACACGAGGTTCAAAGGCTTAACCATGAAGTTCAAAGGCTCAACCACGAGATTCAACCATTCGTTGCTGAAGTTTAAAGACTCACCGACGAGGTTCAGAGAATCAGAGATGATGCTTTAAGATTCATCAATGAAGTTCAAAGACTCCCCGACGAGTGTTGAAGCTTTAGCGGTGAGACTCAACGTTTTAACGAAGACAGGCAACGCTTCAATGACGACGGTTTGAACTTCAGCGATACGGGTTTCATCTGAAAGGATGGCTGACTGACGGGCAACGCTTCAAGCAGCGATCGCAGCCCCCCTTCTTACAACCCATTGCCGATTAAAATAAACGGTGCCCAGTAGTAGGGATGGCTGGGATCGTGGGAAATGGCAGGCTTGGAGCCGTCGATGGATGGCAACTTGAAGCTATCGCCGCGCTGTCCAGTACCGCTGGTGCCTTGCTGAATCATGGCAATCTGGGCTTTTTGCAGCGCTGCGGCTTTGGTGCTATTTCCCTGCTTTAGAACGGTGTAAAAAGCATTCATCAATGCCTGGGTGCCACCGTCATCGACAGACCAGAGAGAGGCGATCGTCGCTTTGGCTCCGCGATTCTGAAACTGATAGCCCAAGCCTAAAACCTCTTCACCGTTGCCGAATTTGCCACCCAATCCCGTTTCGCAGGCACTCAGCACGACCAGATCCACGTTGTTTAATGACCAGCTTTCGATGTCCTTCAGGGTGGCTCGATCGCCATTGCCAAAGACGATGAACGAGTTCACGGCAATGCCGGGGACGAAACTCGCGTGGGTTGCTAGATGCACCACGTTAAACTCATTCATTTGGGTGGTGGTGGCATCGCGGCTGAATGACTTGTCTACGAGCTTTGTGGTTGGCAGCAGTCTGGCGAGAGCATCAACCTCTATTCCGGCATAGGGTAAGCCCTTGAAGGAAACCTGGCGATCGCCCACTTGAAAGGGATATTGACCCGTAGCAAAGGCACCTGCTAGCACATGGGGCTGTCTAACGGGTTGGGTTTTGAACTCAGTGAACGATCGGGCGGTGATGTTGTTGATGCCGTAGCGCTGGACGAGCCACTGCTGACCGTCATACAGTGCTTGTAGGGGAATGTAGCGCAACTGTCCATCGGGGGCATAGATGATGGTTTTAGCCTTTGCCTGCTTTAAGTCGGCTTCTAGCGGTTTGATTAGCCAGGTGTAAAGCTTTTGGGCAGGCACTTTGGCATCACTGTTGGGGTCTTGCAGGGCGCGGCGGAATTCGACAATGGCGGCGTTCAGTTCTTCTCGTTTGACGTTGACGGTGCGGCGAAGTGGGGGAGAGTCGGGAGTCGTAATCACGAGTTCTAAACGGTCTTCCAGCACTAGAGGATAGAGCAAAACGGCGTTGAGCTGACGCAAATCGTTTCGTAGGGCATCGAGTTGAGTCAGGTCTACGGTTTGCCGCAGCACTGTGGGTGTGAGTTGTTTGACCAGCGCGACGACATCGCCTCGTTCTGTAAAGCTGTTGAACTGTTGGTTCAGTTCGTCTTGGAGCTTGACTAGTTGAGCGATGCGCTGCTGCTGGGTAGAGGTGCGGCTTGGTTCTGGAAGCTTTCGCAGGTCGGTCAATTCTTGCCCCAATTGAATTGCGGTCTTTTGCAGTTCGTTGTACTTTTTCAAGATTTCCTGTTCAGGCGGTAATTCGTACAGAGGTTGCTTTCCACCTCGCACGTTACGCAGGTAGTCGTTGAGTTCCTGGACTTTGAGCAAATCCAGGATTTGCTGTGCTTCCAATACCCGATCCTGCTTCAGCAACAGGTCAGCCAGTTTACGATAGGTGTTTGCAACGGTTTTGGTGTAAGACTCTTGTTGCTCATTCGGCAGCACTCGCAGGTCTTGCCGAATCGCTTCATAGGTGCTGACGGATTGTTTCAAAAATACAGTTGCCAACTCAGGTTGTTTCTGAGCATTCAATGAATAGCCAATATTGTTGAGCGATTGTCCTTCACCGGAGAGGTCGCCAATGTCCTTGCGAATCGCTAAGGCTTGTTGATAGAACTCCAGCGCCTTGGGATACTGCCCCAGCCTGAAGTAGATGACCCCAATATTGTTGAGCGTGGTGCCCTCACCCGAGCGGTCACCAAGCTCTTTGCTAATCGTCAAGGCTTGCTGATAGAACTCCAACGCTTTGGGATACTGCCCCAGACTGTCGTAACTCAACCCAATATTGTTGAGCGTGGTGCCCTCGCCCGAACGGTCGCCAATGTCCTTGCGAATCGCCAAGGCTTGCTGATAGAACTCCAACGCTTTGGGATACTGCCCCAGACTGTCATAAATGCCCCCAATATTATTGAGTGTGGTGCCTTCACCTCTGCGGTCACCAATCTCTTTGCTAATGGTTGAGGCTTGCTGAAAAAACTCCAACGCTTTGGGATACTGCCCCAGGCTGTCGTAAATGACCCCAATACTGTTGAGTGTGGTGCCTTCGCCAGAGCGATCACCAATTTCCTGAAACAGGGCAAATGCTTTTTGCAACGATTCAAGCGCCTTTCGGTACTCCGCCTGTCGATACTGCCGCATTCCCTGCTGATTCAACTGTTTAGCTTCATCTTTATGGGTCTGGTTTGATGGTGCCTGGGCAAGGAGTGGGGTGTAGGGTGTGGAGAGTAGGAGCACTGTTGGAGACAGGAGCAGTGCCATTGCGAGAGCGCGTAGGGCTTTATGGGGAAGTGGCATTGCTTGTCAATTGGGGGCTAATGACGCATTCTCTGAGCTATTGCCTAGCTTAAGGGGAAATACACCCATTGAGTCGCTGTCTCCGGAGTTGTTCGGTCAGATCTCTCTTCAGATCCCCAACTTCTTTCGTGCGGCTCTGAGCCATTGTGGTGAGCGATACAGAAGTCGGGGATCTGAGATCCTGGAGGCGATCGCCTCTGCCAATCATGGAAGCCATATCATAGAGAAGAAAGAATTAGCAGGCAGGGAGAGCTATGGCGATCGCTACCAAACCCATGACCCTTGAAGACTATCTGAACTATAACGACGGCACCGACACCCGCTATGAATTAGTTGATGGAACATTGATTGCCATGCCACCAGAGAGCAACCTGAATAATCGCATTGCCTCGTTTCTATTCGCTTATTTTTTGCAAATTGGCATTCCCTACTATTGCTTAAGCATCGGCACACAGATTGCTGTCAGCGGCAAACAGGCAACCGCACGCCAACCCGATTTAATGGTGCTGTCAGAAGAAGCAGCCAATGCTCTAGAGGGTGCGAAGACATCCTTAATCACTCACGATATGCCGCCGCCCTTGCTGGTAGTGGAAGTGGTGAGTCCGCAGCAAGAGAACCGTGACTATCGCCACAAACGCACCGAATACGCCGGGCGGCACATTCCAGAATATTGGATCGTAGACCCGATCGCTCAAAAAGTCACCGTGCTGGAATGGGTGGATGGGTTATACGAAGACCGAGCGTATCAGGATGGTGAGGCAATGGTATCTCCCTCTTTTCGAGACTTAAAGCTGACCGCAGCGCAGATTTTAGGAGCCGGACGTTAAGTCACAGGCGTTGCTGAACGATGGTATGAATTCGCCCCCCAACCCCCCATTCTGGGGGACTCTCGGACGTTCAAAGTCCCCCAGAATGGGGGATTTAGGGGGCGTTCTAGAAATGTCGCTACCCACCGATTCATACTTGGATTCAGCAACGTTAACTCACAATCTCAAACCCGATCGACAGTGCCGCCATCTGGCGCGTATCCACCAAGCGCACATTCGACGTTGACGCGGGTTGAGCTGCCCCACGAGTGCCTGCATCCAGATCCTCCAGCAGTTGAGACACCCCATCCACCGTTGCCTCTCCCCGACGAGCGCCCAACTGCGGATTGCGTAAAGCAGCCAAAGCAGTCAGCGCTTTTTCTAGCGAAACTGTACTCGCAATCACCAGAATCTCAGCAATGCCCAAAGGTGGCTGTAGCTCGATCGCACCCTGCGACGGAAATCGCACGTCCTGACCTGCGGGCGAAACTTGTTCCACAAGCGGCAACACCGATCCATCGGGGCTGAACAACACAATCCCGATGTAAAGCTCATGCGCTTCCTGGTTTTGCACCACAATTTGCAGCTTTTTTCCCACCTGCAACTGAGCAAGCGGCTGCACCGAGGCATCAGAACGAGTCTGTAGGGTTTGCATCGGTTGCCCTCCGCCTCGTACAGTAAACGCCTGCGCCAGAATATCTCTGGAGTCTGCCACCTTCACCGCTGCACTCACCTTCAACCGGGAGGCGCTAGTGTTCAGCATCAGCTTCAAGATCCGCGCTGCCAGCAGCAAATTAAACTTCGTTCGCAAACGCTCCACGGCTGCTGCCACTGTCTCCCCGACTTCTCCAGGCGGTTCTGGCAGTGGATCGAGTCCAGGGGAAAACAGCCTGATTCTGCCCTCTTTGCGTGCCAGGATGATGTGGACTTCCTGTTGCAAGAGTGGCAGAGCCTCCATGCGTGGAATTGACTGTAGCGATCGCTTCGCAGCCTCCATCTCTGATCCAAGGGAGCGATCGAGTCCGACTCGCAGCGTCACATCTTTAGGAATGGCACGGATCTGTTCCTGCAAGACTTCTCCCGGCACTGCTCTGGCTGCACCTTTAAGCTGAAGCATCCCCTGAGCCTCTAGTTTGTCCCGCGATGTAATTTGCAGAATCCCTTTTTCCGCTCCCTTGGCATCGACCAGTCTCAACTCGGCACCCCGACCTAATGCTTCTACACTATTTGGATCAACTGTCAGCAAGACCTTGACCTGCTTTCCATTCACATTAGTAATCACCGCATCCGCCGACCCAGTTGTCTCAAACGGCGTGAAGTAAATACTTTTTTGGTCGTTGCCTGTTCCCGGTTCGATTTCAGAATAAGGCGTTTGGAGGCGCGAGTTGGGTACAGTTTTGAGAAATTTCTCCGCCTTCGCCTGAGCCGCGTTGATCACCACCTGCAACGACTGTGCTTGAGTCTGCTGCCACAGATAGCGGGTTAACGCATGGGTAAACACGCCTGCATGAATGTCGTTCGCAAACACTGCATCGATCGCCTGTTGATTGCGCTGTGCTGCCAGAATAGCGACACCGTTAGCGATCTGGTCTTTGCGTAATTTAAGCCAGTCTGCTTTAGAAAGGTTCAGTTGCTTTAACCAGCGCCCCTGATAGTCTTGTTCCTCCTGTCCGATCGTCAGCTTGGAGGTGCGCTCATTGCCCCGTAGTTCAAAGTGCCCGTCCCGCGATCGTACAATTAGATTGCCCCGCACGCCTGCACCCGCATAACAGCTATCCAATACCACCGTGACGTTGCTCACGCCCTTCTGCTTGAGCGCTGCCATCAGTAAGAACAGCGTCCCTGCGGTGATGTCATTCACTTCCCCGCCCACATTGGGATAGCCAAAGGGCAGATCGTTGTCGTAAGGAACTAGAGTGCCGTTTAGTCCATCCTCATGCACCTTGTCAGGATCAATCACATTCGAGCCATGCCCAGAGAAGTGAAACACGACTACATCCCCCGGCTTAGAGGCTTGAATCAAGTGTGACTCGAAGGCTTCCAGGATGTTTTTGCGGGTTGCCGCTTTGTCCGTCAGCACATGGACATCATCAGGATGGAAACCAAAGCGTAGGGTGAGTAGCTCTTGCTGAAGATAAACATCGTTCAGCGCTCCTCTGAGCGGCTGCCATTCTCCCTTTTTGATGCCCGTGTATTGGTTAATTCCAACCAGCAATGCCCGTTTACGACGGGTGCCCTGCGCTAACACTTTGGCGTACTGCACAGCTTTGTGCTGAAGGTCGAACTGATTCACACCCAGAGCGGCAATGGTTCCGCCTGCAAACTGCAACAACTGCCGCCGTTTCATAAAAGACTCCTGGTGAATGAAAAGCTGATGAGAGCGATCGCTTTTTACAAACTATTACCAATCAAAATAAACGGTGCCCAGTAGTAGGGATGACGGAGGTCGCGAGAGATCGACGGTTTAGAACCATCCGTCGACGGCAATTTGAAGCTGTCACCACGAGATTGCCCTGTTGCAGTGCCCTCTCCCTGGATCATGGACAGTTGTGCTGTTTGCAAGGCTGCGGCTTTGCTCATTTTGCCTGTTGCCAAGTTTTGGTAAAATCGCTGCATGAGTTGGCTGGTGCTAGCATCGTTGACTTTCCAGAGGGATGCCATTACAGATTTTACGTTTTGGGTCAGGAAGTAATAGCTCAAACCCGACACTTCAATCCCTTCTTTATCAGGGCCACCCTGTGCCGTTTCACAAGCAGATAGCACAACGAGATGAATGCCCCCCAGATCGTTCATTTTTTTGATGTCTGTTACCTTCAGATGATTGCCATCGCCAAGGACGAGGAAGGACTTTTCGGGATCTTCAGAGTCGAATTTGCCGTGAGTCGCCATGTGGAGAATGCGGTAGTCGAGGATGTCTTTGAAGGCGTTGAGACTGAAGTCGCCATTCAGCCGTTCGGTGCCTTGAAAAATACCTTTGGAGTTGGGTTTGTTGGTGCGAACGATCGCATTCAGTTCGTTGACGACATTGGGTAAGGCGGGGAAGCCTGGGGCGGCGTTGGAGAGTCCTAGACCGAGGACAGCATTGTCGGCGAGGTTGGGGGAGAGTTTGTCTTGGGTATCAGTTAAGCCTGCGGTGAGGATAATAGAGAGGCTGAAGCGTTGGGCGAGGTACTGATTGCCGTCGTAGAGGGCGGCGATCGGCACATAGCGGGTAGAACGATCGAGGGAAAACACCAGATTTTGAATGCCGTTAGCGTCGAGCTGGGGGCGCAGCGGTGCGATCAACCAACCGTAGAGTTTTTGGCTGACTTGCTGGAGTTGTTTGATGTCGCTGTTGGGGTCTTCTAGCAGTTGGCGGAATTGGGTAACGGTGGCGGAGAGATCTTTGCGGCTGACGGGAATTTCTTTGCTAGCGAAGACCACGCCTTGTTTGCCTGCTTGAAGTCCGTAGACGAGCCAGAGTTTGTCTTCGAGGACGAGGGGATAAATCAGGACGGTGTTGGGTTGGGACTGGACAATTTTGTAAGCGGCAACGGTGAGTTCTTCTTGTCGCAGTTGGGCGGGGTCTTTGTCGCGTCCTTGGCGGGCGAGGGTGCGGAGCCGATCGGCTTGTTGGCTAAATTGATTGGTGGCTTGGTTGCGTTGGCTGCGGAGTTGATCGCGATCGGCGCAGTAGGGTTTTTGACCTTCGCAGGTAGTGAGTTTGATGCCGAGGGCGATCAGATTGTCGAAGGGGGGAATGACCGGGGCTTCGATCGCGTTCAACGGTGCGCCTTTAGTTTCGCCACCAGCACGAGTGTCGCGGGTATAGTTGCGTAGTTCCTGGATTTTCAACAGTTCCAAAACTTGCTGTGCCTCTAAGACGCGACCTTGGGCAAGGAGCAGATCGGCGAGGGCGCGATAGGTGCCAGCAACGGTTTGGGTGTATGATTCTTGCGACTCGCGCGGTAGTTTGCGAAGGTCTCCGCGAATGGTTTCGCGAACGCTGACCGATTGTTTGTAGAAGACGATCGCCAGTTCTGGTTGTTGCTGTTTTGCCAATGTGTTACCAAGATTGCTGAGCCAAAGACCCTCGCCCTCGCGGTTTTTGATTTCTCGTGCGACGGCTAAACTCTGTTCCTGATACTCGATCGCTTTGGCATAGTTGCCTAGATAATAGTAAGCAATTCCCAGATTGCCTAGCGATTGTCCTTCACCGAGACGGTCTTTGATTTCTCGTGCGATGGCTAAAAACTGCTCGTAATACTCGATCGCTTTGGCATAGTTGCCTAGAGAACGGTAAGCAATTCCCAAATTGCCTAGGGATTGTCCTTCACCGAGACGGTCTTTGATTTCTCGTGCGATGGCTAAACGCTGTTCTTGATACTCGATCGCTTTGGCATAGTTGCCCAGAGCACGGTAAGCAAGTCCCAAATTGCCTAGGGCATTTCCTTCACCGAGACGGTCTTTAATTTCTCGCGCGATGGCTAAACGCCGCTCGTGATACTCGATCGCTTTGGCATAGTTGCCTAGAGAATAGTAAGCAAGTCCCAAATTGCCTAGGGATTGTCCTTCACCGAGACGGTCTTTAATGGCGCGGTAAATTTGGAGGGATTTTTGCCACGACTGGAAGGCAGCGTCAAACTGGCTAATCTGATATTGTTGATTTCCCTGCTGCAAAAAGCGATCTGCCTCTGCTTTAGAAGCCGAATTAGTCGAAGTCTGGGCAAGAACAGGAAGTGGAGAGTAAGCAGTCGGGAGTAGGGGAGCCGTCAGAGACAGCACCAATGCCGCGATCGCAAGACCCGTAGACTTCAAATGGGGAGACATGGCAGAAGCTCTCCAGCAAAAGAAAAGTGCCTATCCTAATCTACTCCATCCCGTTTCCAGATTCCGGACGGGTGATCAGCAATGGGTAGCTGCAACGTTTCAATAGGGAGCATATCATCCTTTAAGAGAGAATAGTTCGTTGAGGTAGGCAGTGCGGTGTGCCAGAACTTGCGGGACATTCTCTGCCTTCCACTGTGCCCCAGAGACTTGCACCCGACGGTCAATTTGTTTAATGGCAGATTCAACTGCACCCGAACCAATAGAGCAGATGCCTTCAGCTTGATAGTAGTCGTAATTGAGAATCCGATGACGATGCTTTTCAAGATAAAGACGGTAAAGTGACTGGAAGTACTTCTTAACCTGTTCTGAGTTCCACCGAAAGCCCCGCTGAAATTCTGGAAGAAAATAGCGATTCTTCTGAATATCATCGATTAGGGACTGAATTTTCTGGGTGGTTGCCATTGTAATGAGTCTTGAATTAGGGGCGGTGGACTCGAAGCTTTTAGTAGAGTACTCAGAACAGGCTTAGTTAATCGACAGAAGGATCTGATTTTTGCTCAAGGCAAGGTTGCTGATGATAAGAGCACTTCAAGCTTCTTCACTAGCAGAGGAAGACCATCAGTAATGATGTCCCAGATGATATCGAGGTTGACATCAAAGTAAGCATGGCTCAGGCGATACCTTCGGTGAGCTTACGCTAACGCGCGTTCCAGTAATTTGCCTCCAGGCAATATCTGGAGTTTGGTCTTTGAGCGGTTGAGAAGTATTTTTTGCGGCTTCCCCTAAAATCCCTACCAGGCGGACAACTGCCAGTGCCAGCATTTCATCTGTGTCGAGATCAGAGCGCTCATGTCCTTGAGTAAAGGCGATCGCTTTTTGGGCAGCATCCAGCATATGGCGCAGGCGAACCTCATTCCGGCTGTCCATAGTAAACCTCGGCTTCTGCCAACACACGATCGCGGAAGTAGCGACTGAGATCTTGAGGAGTATTCAGGTCAACGGTTCGTTTGAAGAGTTCTGAAAGTTTATCTTGAATATCAATGAAGGCAAAGCCGGGGGTATGCCCTGGTTCAAATTCGATCAAAATGTCGATGTCGCTATCGGGGCGGAAGTCATCTCGTAGCACAGAGCCAAAGAGGGCAAGCCAACGGATATGATACTGCTGACAGAGTTTAGCAATGTCTTCAGATGGAACTGGAATCTGCGATGCTCCTTTGGAGACACTGTGTGAACGCCTGATCAATTCAGTCATGATGCGTGTGCTCGAATGAAAGAATTACCAAATGGTCTGGATGTTTTGCAGAGCTTGAATGCGATGATCGCGAGTAAGGAGAGGCAGATTGAGGTGTAGTGTGGTTGTAGCAATAATTCTATCGGGCATTTCGGGAACGGTGGCGCGATCGATTGGACGGGTAGCTTGGGCAATCGCCAAATCTAAAGGGACAATCTGAAACCTGGTAGCCGGATCAGAAAGTGCCTGATTTAGCTGCTCAAAAGCGGCTTCAGGAATACGGTTTCTTTCCACCAAATAAGCAATTTCGACCAGAAAAATGGAGGCGACATAAACTGAATCGCCTGCTTGAATAGTTTGATCCAGGGTGGCGATCGCCGTTTCAGAGAGCTTGTTCGATCCACGCAAGTACCAGATGAAGGCGTGAGTATCGGCAATAACAGCCATTATTCAGGAAACTCCCTGGGAAAGTTACCCCACATTTCACGACGAGCTTCGGCAATGTCTTCTTCGCTGATGTGGATGTCTAAATCTGCCCAAAGCCCTTTGAGGCTGCGATGCGGTTGTTTTAGTGCTGTTTTTTGTCGGAGAAATTCAGCAAAGTCTAGAACTTCCTGCTGCTTTTCAGGAGGAAGTTGCCGCAGATTTTCGAGGAGGGTTTGCTCAAGGTTGGCTAGGCTTTGCATGGGTCAATCTCCGCTGTGCTTGTTTCTAGTTTAAAACACTTCGCTTTGCTGCACGACTGCGGATGCCTTGTTTGCAAGGGTAGAAGTCGTGATAATGGGGTTGGGTATAGACGGGTCGTACAGTCCATGAGCTTCTACATTTCACGCCATGCAGAGGAGGAACTAGAGCGTCGGGGAATTTCGAGAGAGTTTTTGGATTCGGTTTTGCAGAATCCACAGCAGATTGTTGACGATCGGGATGGAAAGAAGGCGTATCAGTTGCAATTTGAGTTTGAAAACGGTAAAACGTATTTAGTCCGGGCGATCGTGGCGGATAATACAAAGCCTGCGATTGTGCTCACGGTCTATCGAACCAGCCAAATTGCTCGATATTGGAGGCAAGTATGAAAGTAGTCTATGATGCCGAGACCGATATATTACGAATTGTGTTGAATGATGCCCCGATCGAGGAGAGCAACGAAGACTCATCGGGAATCATTTTGGACTATGACGCAGGTGGGAATGTCGTGGGTCTAGAAGTTCTCAGTGCCTCTACACGAGTCAAAGATCCACGATCGCTCGAACACGTTGTCACAGGTTAAGCCTTACAACAGGGACATCTGCCCATCGTCGATTTGGAAAGCTTGCTGCTTGCTGCTAGTTTTGCCTTTTGCCTTCTGCCCTTTGCCCTTTGCCTTCTTCTTATCATGCAAACCCTGGGCGACTTCTTCGGCGTAGCGCTGATGGTTTAATTCCAAGAGCCGATCGAGCACTTCGCGTCTTGCAGTTTCACTGATGGTGAAGCGGATACCCTGTTTCGTCTGATGAAAACCGTGCCCTAAGTCGAGGTCTTGCCAACCGTAGGCAGCAGCCACTGCCTGATCCATCTCAACATGCAACTCTCGCAACTTCTGAATATCACTCGCTCTCTCGTTTGCATCATGGAAGCGGTTGTAAGTTTTGGTCAGCCCTTCCTGACGATCGCGCATGACTGCCTGACGATGGGTGTAGTAGGTTTCGCCGATGGTGTTGAGGGTTGGGAATTGGATGCTGAGATCTGAGAGATCGGGTGTGGAGAAGGGAAAGGTTTCAAAGCAGTCAGAGGGTGTATATCGGAGTGTATGACCGAGACTACTACCATACTCAAATGCCCAAGATTCATAAACAGATGAACAAAGAGTTCCTAAAACTCCGAATTCGTCAGATGAAACTATTGCTAAAGCATGGCTAAAAACTTGTTTAGTTGGTACAAATGCAAACGCAGCATATTTTGTATGTGTAGAGATAGCTAACACCTGATCTAAATTTGAAATGACATCATAAAGATTTACTGTTGGTCTTGAAAATTGCCACCATCGCTTTGCTCGATCGCGAGCCGACGAACCTCCGGTAAGAAGCTTATCTACTTTCTGGTTTAACTTTTTCTATTAAAATTTTCAAACAGTCAGGATAATCAGACGCATAGGGTGGACCTTTCGGTTGTTTTAGATCATCATGTTCAGCGTCAAGTGACCAATCTCGAAAATTGATAATCCATCGGCTTGCTGACTGCTGAGGGTTGGAGTTTAAATCATCACCATTTAGGAAAGGAAACAAGATATCTATATGCCGTTGATCTTTACTTATTAAGGCTTCAGCTTCATCTGGTTTCAATATAAACCCCATTCCATAGATGTCTGATCCTTTGAAGCACTTATCACAGCTATTCTTTAGCTGATATGGATTGCCGATAGTTCTACCAGGTGTTGTTAAAAATGCTGTAATTCCCGTAACTTCCTCATCAGCTAGAAAAAATTTGTTTTTCCATTGATTTTTACATATCCAAATGGATGCAACCTCCAAGCTTGCCGCCCCGGACCAAGGACGGCTTGGAACCGCACGGGTAATTACACAGCCATGAGCAACTAATTGATCTAGACCAACTTCACGGGTATCACCTTGAGCAATCGTATTTGTTCCAATTAATCCGAATCCGCCACAATTGCTCAACAGTTGATTTGCTTGTAAGAAAAAGTAAGCACAAAGATCTGCGCTACCTCTTTGACAATTTGCAACGTATTCAACAAGGAAGTTTCGATAGTCATTTCCAACTGTATCTGAGACTTTTCCACCTCCCTGAAATGGTGGATTCCCAACGATCGCTGAAAATCCCCTCGCTCCATCTTCCTGCAAAAACACTTCAGGAA
Organism: Phormidesmis sp.; assembly: GCA_043772715.1. Classification (GTDB taxonomy): domain Bacteria; phylum Cyanobacteriota; class Cyanobacteriia; order Leptolyngbyales; family Leptolyngbyaceae; genus Phormidesmis_A. Next base: position 18,263 of record JAYVFW010000103.1, read on the forward strand.
ACTCCAACAGCCAATGAAACGGTTTGCGAGGCGGTTGATTCGCTGGATTTCCCAGGTTTAACATTCGTTTTGCACCTGCCT
>JAYVFW010000104.1:0-5770 GCA_043772715.1 Phormidesmis sp.
TCGCCCCCTAAATCCCCCAATTTTGGGGGACTTTAAGATTCTGGTTCCCCTCAAACTTGGGGGGCTAGGGGGCAATTCATATTTGCATTCAGCAACGCCGAATGCTTTACCCTAGCCTGCTGATTAGGAAAGGGAGCCAGAAATTTATACTCCAATTTGATCTGAGATGGTCGATAACCCGTTTATTCCACAAACTTTAGTTGGTAGGCTGGCTGAGTTGCATCAGGTCAGCGCCATTTTGTCGGCTGATGAAGATTTGCTTTTGTTAGGCGTACCGGGAATTGGGCGGCGAACGTTAACTCGTTGGGCTGCAAAACAGTGTGGAGCGCGAGTCGTTGAAATCGACTGTCTGAGGGCAACTAGCTGCGATCGCTTCCTCCAACTGCTAGCAGAAGGCTTAATATCAGTGTTTGATCAAGCTGACGAACGCTCTCTAATTCAGCGCTGGAGCCAAAATCAGCCTATAATCTTGCAGCCATCTTCGAGCGGACGGGCAGCATTAGTTTGGCATCTATCTTCTGGAAAAGAGTGGACGTTATTTCAGGCTTTGCTGACATTGCCGCAAGTAATGGCGGAGTGGCTCGATTGTCGAGTCGTGCTGATGTTTCAAAATTTTCTCCATCTGCGATCGTGGGATCGCACAAGCAAATGGGAGCATCATCTACGTCGCGAGATCCAGCAGCAAAGCCGGGTCAGCTATGCCTTAATTGCAACGGTCGCTGAACAGCAGATTCAACCTAGTGAGCTAAAGGTAGTCTCATTGGCACCGCTCAAAGATCCAGATCTGCAACCCTGGCTCGAAGCAGTGATGACCGCGAAAGGATTTCAGTTTGAGCCAGAGAGTCAGACGTTGTTTCTCACTTATGTGCAGGGGCATTTTGGAGATGCGATCGCCCTTGCCCGTCGAGTTTGGCTTGATCAGCGATCGTCTTCACCACTTACTATCATTGAGCCTCACCACGTTCATCGCAGCGCCTTGTCTCTCGTTGAAGATCTCTCGGTGACGTTTGAGTCGCTCATTTTGCTGTTGCCCAATAGCCAGGTGCGAGTGTTAGAAAGTCTTGCGCTTGACCCAACCGACAGCCCTCATGCACGAGAATATATTCAAAAGCATCACCTGTCCAGGGGGGGCGGCTTGCAGGGAGCGTTAGCCAGCTTGGAGCAAAAAGGGCTGGTGTATGGAGCAGAACACGGCTATCGAATTGCGTTGCCGCTTTTGGGATTTTGGCTCAAATACCGATTGGGCTAACTGGTTTGCTCTCGGCGATGGCTTTGGGATGCGGCATAAATCTCTGAGCAGCGATCAGCATCCTCTGGTGAGTAAGGCTCTATTAAGACTTGACGCATGGCAAGAGCAGGGAATGCCCTTAGACAAGTACTCATAAATCACGAGATCAAGCGCAGTCAGCTTGCAAAAACGATGGGCATTAATCCCGCAGTTATGAGCCGTTGGGTCAGTGAAGACAGAGATCCGTTAGCGGAAGCGTTGTTTGAGACTTATCGGGCGTTGCGAACGCTTAAACCAGAGGCGGCTGAAGAATTTATTCAGTTGTTTCTCAAAGATGCCAAGACTGATGAGGGTTACAACAGGAGCGATCGCCTCTCAATAGCCATTATCCTAAAGAAAGTAGATAACGCAGACAACCCCATGACCACTCATGAGCAAGCGATCGCCAAACTTCGCCAAATGCCTGAATCTCTAGTTACAGAAGTCAGCCACTTCATTGACTTTCTGCTCACCAAACACAACCAAAACCACTCCTGGCTTCAGTCAGCAGAATCGTTAGAGATGGTTGAGTCAGACTTTTCTGACTATCTAAAAAACTTAGAAGACTATGAAGATCGTCTGGCGCGTGGAGAAATCCAGTGGTAGCGGTCATTAGAGGCGATGTAGTGCTGTGCGATCTCAATCCCGTCATTGGGACAGAACAAGCAGGAATCAGACCTGTTGTTGTAGTGCAAATCGATCGAGCAAATGCCGCCAGCCCTCACACAATCATTACTCCTTTCACATCTAAAATTCGCCGTTCTTTATTGCCCTCTCACGTCTTCGTTCTCGCAGGTGTTGGGGGACTCAGCCAAGATTCGGTGATTTTGGGCGAACAGATTCGAGCGATCGACAAATCCAGAGTGATCCGAGTCATTGGTCATCTTGATACTCCTTACATTGAACAGTTAGAAGCTTCTTTATCCACCATTTTGGGTTTAACGGTTGACTAGAGAAGCAGCTTAACCAAGGGCAAGACTTTCTTTGATCGCTAATTTACGGCACAATGACCGACAGAGCATTGGGCACCACTCGAAAATGCGCCGGGGTCGAAGTCGTAATTTCCCCATCTGTGTTGATCGATCGCGGTCTGCGAGTATAAACGTGAAACTCCTTTCCTGTCCAAGATTGTGCCCAGGGCGACATTGCCTGCCGTCCCCGCCGCATCGCTGGAAGAATCGCCAACATTTGCCACCAGTGTTGAACCTCCAGACTGTAGAGATCTAAACGCTGATCATCGATCGCAGCATCTTCTGCCACTGCCATGCCGCCGCCATAATAACGCCCGTTGCCCACCGCGATTTGAATGGCGCGAACTTTCTCCGATCGTCCTCCCTCCATTTGAATCTCGACATGAAACCGCCGACTCTTCCACAGCGCTTGCATGGCAGTTGCCGCATAAGCAAAAACGCCCCAGCGCCTCTTAACTTCTTTGGTCAGATTGCGGGTAATCTGCACACTCAGCCCTAAACTGGCGACGTTAAAGAAATATTTGCCATTTACCCAACCCAAATCGATCGGCTGCACCTTGCCTGCTGCAATAATCTGACACGCTTCAGGCAGCGTTGCTGGAATGCCGAGCGTCCGGGCTAAATCATTTGCCGTTCCTAAAGGCAAAATGCCCAGAGGTAAGTGAGCATCGACTAAGCCTGCTACAGCCGCATTCAAAGTCCCATCGCCGCCGCCGATAATCACCAAATCCACACGTTCTCGATGCTCACGAATCACATCAGGGAGTTGATCGGGGTTGTCGATCGGCGCTTCCTGCAACTCAAATCCTAAAGATTTTAATTGATTGACAGCCGCATCTAACTGCTGCTGCCCTTTCCGAGCATGACGATTGACTAAGAATAGAGCGCGCTGGGTCATAAGTGTGTTGGGGATAGCGTTAACTTAAAACTTTTTCCATTAACTCGTATTTTTTGCATAGAGCGTGTCTCGATACATTTATCGTTAGACAGTTTTGTTTATGATTAAAAATGCTGAACGCTTATTTTGAATAACACCGATGCTCAATCTCGGCATCTCTTCTGAGCAGCCCACCTCGCTGACTGCATTTTCTTCGCCCCAGGCACAACCGCGCACCATCCGTCCGATCGCAGTCTATGCGCTCAACGGTTTGGCGGCTTGGCAGGGTCAACTGCTCGCCCTCGACTCGATTCGAGGCTATCTAGTTCGGCTTGATCCGGCGAGTGACAACACGATCGTACTCAACGCTCACAGCACCGAACCGTTTGTCGATGCAACGGGTTTGGCGATTTGGGGTGAAACGATCTGGTTTACCCAAGGCAACAATGTTTATTTTTGTGGTTTTGATGACTTAACCCCGCAGCTTTTCACGACATTGCCTTATACGGCTGATGCCGTGGGCGTTTGGGAGTCTACAATTTATGTGACTTGCCAGAAGGCAGGCTATATCTTCATTTATGAGCGCAGCACCAAGCGCCGAATTACTCAGTTTCCCTTGCCAGGTGTTGGCATCGCCAATCTGACGGTACGAGACGAAGAGCTTTGGGTGTGCGATCGCACCGAGCAAACCGTTTATTGCCTCGATCGAGCAACCGGAGCGCTCCAGTTCACGATTCTCACGCCCTTTGAGTGTCCGACTGGATTGGCATTTCTACCCGCAGCCACCGGAGAGCAAACTCTCTACGTCTCCTACGCCAGCGAAGAAGCTTATATTCGCGACAATCCCAATGCTGACCCCAGCCACGAATTGACCTTTCGCGATCGCACCTTTGTTCATCCGCTCTACTTCCACAATGACCCGAAGGGACGCTACGCGCTCTCAAATGGCTACTTGATTGAAATGTCTTATGTCGAAGAGTTGCTGCCGCTCGACCAAGTGCATTTAGAGAATTTAGAGTGGCGGATTGCTTTGCCGACTGAAACCGATCGCCAAAAAGTCAGGCAAGTTGAAGCGATCGGAGTGCCCTTTACAGAAGAAATCCAGGAAGGGCAAAAGGTAGCGGTCTTCAAATTTGACTCGCTCAAACCCCACGAACGGCACATCTTCGGCTGGAAAGCTCTGCTCGAAGTGCGAGGCATCAAATATCAACTCACTCCTGATGATTTCAATCACATTCCTGAACTGTCGCCAGAATTTAAAGCGCGTTATCTGATTGATGACGATGAGTTAGCGATGGATACCCCGACCATTCAAGCTGCGGCACGAGAAGCGATCGGCACCGAAACCAACATTTTGCGGAAGATTCTCAAGATTCGTAACTTTGTTTACGATCGGCTGTCTTATGGCATCAAACCGCACATTGATTCACCTGATGTTGTTTTAGAGCGAGGCATCGGCTCGTGTGGTGAATATGTTGGCTTGTTGCTGGCGCTAGCTCGTCTCAACGGCATCGCCTGTCGCACAGTCGGACGTTATAAGTGTCCGCCTTATCCTGAGCGGCAACGAATTCCTTTAGAACCCGATTACAATCACGTCTGGATTGAGTTCTACGTTCCCAGTTTTGGCTGGTTGCCAATGGAGTCAAACCCCGATGATGTCGTGGAGCGAGGCCCCTATCCCACGCGCTTTTTTATGGGGTTGCCCTGGTTTCATGCAGAAATCGGCAAAGGCATCACCTTCGAGTCACTGAGAAGTGGCGGCGTTCCGGTGGGCGATTTATTTAATTTGTCGCTCGGTGATCTCGCCATCAATCACATCCGCTTCACCATTTTGGAGGAGTTACCTCCGATTTAAGGGTGGGGGATGTGGGGGCGATCGCTTCAAGAATTGAGTGCAGCAGTTAAAGCACGGGCAATGTGGGGGCGATCGCTGGTAGCCAGACTGAATTTGAAGATATACGGAGAGTTTCCGTCGATCCACCCGACTCATCGTGATATGCGGAAACCATCTGCCTATCCGTTCGTTTTGGGGTGATATACGGAAACTTTCTCTCTAAAAAGAAGTTATGCTGCTTAGACCTCGGTTGAGACGTACTTTGAAGTTTTTTGCTTGTGTTGAATATTGAGTAGAATCGAGATGTATTTCAGAGGCAGTAATGCAAAATGAACTCATATCTGCGCTCATAGGTGGGGTTATCGGCTCAATTTCTAGCGCAGTTCTCACATATGTTTTCACAAATATTCAACAACAGCATCATGCCAGAGTGCAGACAACAATTCAAATGTATGAAAAGTTTCAAAGTTCAGAGATGTTATCGGCTAGAATCAAGGCTGAGAGAGTTTTATACAAAAATCGTCAACAGCCAAATCCTTTAAGCTACACTGAGATTTATCATGAGACTTATACAAGTCATGATGAAAACTGGATTTATGTTTCACAAATAGTTCACTACTTTGAGCAAGTCGCAATACTACACCAAGAAAAGTTTTTAGATGAGCGATTATTTAGAGCGTCCATAGCTCGATATCTTCGGTTTTGGTATAAGGAGTATTTTGAACTAGTAGTCGGCGGCTTAAATAAGCCTAGGATCTTAAGCCGCTAATGGTTTACCTTTATAAGTCCACTTAAAGGGCTTCGCCAGGGTTCGATTAAAG
>JAYVFW010000105.1:0-5768 GCA_043772715.1 Phormidesmis sp.
AAATGCAGATAGGCTCTTATCAGGTAGCGGTTAAGTGTGTCTCGGTTATGCCTAATTGGATTTTGCCAACCTTAAGTGAGATTCTCGCCTTGAGCAGTCAGCCTCAAGGGGATGTTGATCAGTGTGTCTGGAAGTCTGAAGAGCTTGGATCAAGGCGGCACAGCACAAATTCCTCGATCGCTCAACAGCGAGTTCGAGCCGAACGAGAATGGTTTGGCGCGATCGCAGCGCTAGAATCTCTGCTGAAACAAATTAAGCCGTCGAGTCCGGGCGAAGATGTGCAGGGATTGGTGCTTTCAGGACCGTTACCCGTCGTTAGCCAGACTGACTTAATGTCTCAGTTTGCTACCTGGACGTTTACGGCCGACCCGTCTGCAACGCTGATGGGGTTGCCTTTTCGCTTGTGCCCTGCGATCGACCAGCCTGTTGCGACTTGCGAAACCAATCCCTCGCTATCTCTGCTGCCGGGTGACCCTTTAGCGACTGAGCAATTTTCTCTGGTGCTGACTGAGCAGTTCAGTCTAGTGATGGTTTTAGGCGAGAACCCGCACGGAGAACCGACTTTTTCTTTTACGTTTGATCCAGAAGTCGTCGATCTCGTGTGGCAAGTTTTGCGTCTGCGAGTTGTGCTGATGAATGCCCCGCAGATGGGCAGATTGGATGCACTGATTCAGCAGTTTCCGGCGATCGCCCCGCACTACAAATTAGTCACTCAGTTCAGCCACCTTTTGCTGACTCGTCTAGCCGATGCTGACGAAATGAAATCGACTCATCTCAGCGAAGGCGTGATCGAAGCCGCCTTGCAAAGAAATCGTAAGAAAGCGGCTTCTCGCAACGGCAAGGCACAAAAGCTTGATCAACACCCAACAGCCGATGACCTCTCCCAGCGTTTGTCTGAGGGCAAAAGCATTGACGTAGAGTTACTGCAAGCGATCGCCCACGAAGTTCGCACCCCTTTAAGTACGATTCGCACCCTGACGCGATCGCTGCTCAAGCGTCGAGATTTGCCGCCCGACGTGCTGAAGCGATTAGAAATGATCGATCGCGCTTGCAGTGAGCAAATCGATCGCTTTGGTTTGATCTTTCGAGCCGTGGAGCTAGAAACCTCTGCGACCAGCTTTGCACTGGCATCACTCGCGCCGACTTCTCTAGCTGAGGTTTTACAGGAAAGTATTCCTCGTTGGCAAAAGCAGGCCAGTCAGCGCAACCTGACCCTGGAGGTGATTTTGCCTCGACATATGCCGACGGTGGTTAGCGACCCAATCATGTTAGATCAGGCATTGACAAGTTTAATCGATCGCTCGGCCCGCAGCTTGCCATCGGGAAGCCACATTCAGGTTGAGGTGACGCTAGCCGGAAATCAGCTCAAACTTCAGCTTGAGTCTTCAGAGTCTGCTGAAGCGATCGATTCAAAGCATCATCAACCCTTGCTAAAATCTCTGGGTCAAGTGCTGATGTTTCAACCCGAAACGGGAAGTTTGAGTCTTAATTTAAGTGTGACCAAAAATCTGTTTCAGGCGCTAGGAGGCAAGCTGATTGTGCGGCATCGCCCAGAGCAAGGTGAAGTATTCACGCTCTTTCTGCCGTTAGAACCTGGATGATTTGTAGGGTTCAAAAAAAGGTATTGCTGAATAGAGATGATTCGTAGGGGTAATCCCCCCGTGGTTGCCCTCCGTCAGAGGTAGGCACGGGGGCGCTACCCCTACAGTAGCCTCTCATTCCAGTCCTAATTCGCGCTTGAGCAGACTGACTGACTTGCTGACAATAAAGTTTTCACAATAGACCAACTGAGGTGGACGAATAATGTCTTCTCTCGCCGCAGAAATGGTCGCTTTGACTGCCGCAGAGCTTACGTCATCAAAGCTGAAGATGGTTTGAGCGCTTCGCACCATTGCATTCATTTTATATTTATCGTTCACTTGGGCAGTCATGACGAGCAAATCATCACCCCGCAAACTGTGAATGATCACTTCTGCAACTCCGACCGTTCCTGAACTTAGGCTGACGATGCCTAAACACGTTCCTTTCGGGAGCGATCGCACCATTTTGATCTCTTTCTCAAAATCATAAATATCTACCGGAATCACACGCGCCGATCGAGGCGTGGCGATCGCTTCTGCTTGAGCGATGAAGTAGCGGCTGGTGACAACGGTGCTCGATCTGGTCTGATCTAACACGCGACTGAGTTCTTCTAAAGGCACAAGCTGCATGGGAATGTTGAGGGCACGCTCTAACTCGCGCAGCAAAATTTCGCCATTGGCAATGTCGTGCTGCGGAGCCGTGATCAACACTTGAGCACTACAGCGCAACCGCCAATCGATTTCTGCTAAAAATAATTCTCGTGCCTGACCGAGAGAGCAGCCTTGCTTTAACAGCTCATCCAGACTAGTCTGAACAATCTTGTGAGCTTGAGGATTTTGGTCTAGCAGCGGAGACTTAATGCTCGTAGCGGGATCGTGGGCTTGATCTTGAACGTAGATGCCTGACCCTGCCTGAGCATCGACCACTCCTGCTTCTTCTAGCTGCCGATAAACCTTGCTAATGGTGTTGCGGTGCAGCCCAGTTTGCATCGCTAGTTGGCGGGTGCTTGGCAAACGGTGCCCCGGTGAAAACTGTCGCGACGCGATCGCAAACAAAATCTGATTATAAAGTTGGGTCGATGCCGGGATATCACTATCTGGCTGAATATGAAATTGCACCATGCCAGCGCCTCAAAATTGCTCACATACTAGATTCAAAGTGAGTAATTTTACTACCGGAATCTATTTACTATTCGTATCACTTTAAAGAGCAGATTGGTAGATTAGTATGGTGTTTCTCCTACCTTGTACACTGATTCACACGAAAATTTAACTTGCAGCGTTAACCTAAACAACGTGATGTTTGTAGAAATTTTCGCTCAAAATTACGGATTATTCACTATAACTTTTAAGAATCGTGACAGAAATTAGAACGACAAACGCAACCGTTTCAAATGGAGCATTGAAAATTGATGCTTATTTAGCAGAACCAACTGATGGCGGAACCTATCCTGCGATCGTAGTCATTCAAGAGATTTTTGGTGTGAACGCTCACATTCGTCAAGTCACCGAACGACTGGCACGAGAAGGATATGTCGCGATCGCACCCGCAATCTTTCAGCGCACGGCTCCCGGCTTTGAAATTGGCTACAGCGAAGCAGAAACCAAACTCGGACGAATTCACAAAGATCAGACGGAAGCCGCCGAATTATTGAGCGATATTCGAGCCACGATCGCTTATTTAGAAACCCTCCCCCCGGTGAAAAAAGGTGCTATTGGTGCGATCGGCTTTTGCTTTGGCGGTCATGTCGCTTATTTGGCGGCAACTTTACCAGAGATTAAAGCTACTGCGTCGTTCTATGGAGCCGCGATCGCTACGATGACTCCAGGAGGCGGCGCACCGACGATGAGTCGAACCGGAGAGATCAAGGGCACTCTCTATGCGTTCTTTGGAACCCAAGATCCCTTAATTCCGATCGAGCAAATTGACCAGATAGAAGCCGAACTTCAGCGACAGCAAACCGCTCATCAAGTTTTTCGCTATCCCGCAGGTCATGGTTTTTTTTGTGATCAACGATCGGACTACAGCCCAAATGCTGCTGCCGACGCTTGGAACCAGGTAAAAGCGCTTTTTAAACATCTCCACGCTTCTCTCCCAGGCTAAACTGGCGATAGTCAGTAAATTTAACCCCGCAATCGTAGGGGTTTCACTCATAGTCATGAATCAAAAACCAACTCAGTCTCGATCAGACGCATCCTTCTCAATGGATGACTTTGCAAAAGCGCTTGAGCAACACGACTACCAGTTTGCCACGGGGCAAATCGTGCGGGGCAAGGTGTTTAGCTATGAAAGCGGAGGCGCGCTGATCGACATTGGGGGCAAGTCTCCTGCCTTTTTGTCGATCGAAGAAGCTAGTGTGCGCCAAATCAGCGACATTTCAGCAGTGCTGTCCGATCAGGAAGAAGAACGAGATTTTCTGATTATTCGTGAGCAGGATGAAAATGGACAAGTCACGCTCTCGCTGCGGCAACTGGAGATAAAAAAAATCTGGGATCGGCTAGCAGACGCGCAAGACAGCAAGCAAAGTCTGCAAGTGCGGGTGACAGGCATGAACAAGGGCGGTGTAACCGTCGATGTGCAGGGTCTACGGGGGTTTATTCCGCGATCGCACTTAGTTGAGCGAGAAAATCTAGAAGCGCTCAAAGGTCAAACGTTGACGGCTACGTTTTTGGAGATGGATCGCGATCGTAACAAACTTGTGCTGTCAAACCGCCTCGCTGCCAAGAGCGCTAGCTTTAGTCAGCTAGAAGTGGGGCAACTCATTGAGGGCAAAGTGGTGAGCCTCAAGCCTTTTGGTGCTTTTGTAGAGTTTGATAGCACAACGGGTCTGCTGCACATTAATCAAATCAGCAAAAACTACATTGCCTCGCTGTCTGCTCTGCTGCAAGTCGGACAGGTGATTAAAGCCATGATCGTCGAGCTAGACGAAGGCAGAGGTCGAATTTCTCTCTCGACCAAAATTCTAGAAAATCATCCCGGTGAAATGACTGAGAATATGGCTCAGGTGATGGATGAAGCAGAAGCCCGCCAAGAACGAGCTAGAAAAAATCTGCTAGGAGACTAATCTCAGTTGATGTCCTTCACTCTCTACCATGACGACTATTTGGGAACTTGATTACTATTCACGCCCGATCGTGGATGAAAACAACAAAAAAGTCTGGGAAGTCTTGATTTGCGAAAGCCCGACTCGGATTGATGTTGAGCCAGACTCACTGTTTCGCTATGCCGAATATTGTTCGAGTACACAGGTCAATTCGGGTTGGTTAAAAAGCGCGATCGCAGAAGCCATTTCCCGCGCTCCCAATCCGCCTGACAAGATTCGCTTCTTTCGGCAAGCGATGAATAATATGATCACCACTGCTTGCACTGGGTTGAATATCCCCGCGCAACTGAGCCGACGAACGTTTGCGCTCAGTCAATGGGTGCGCGATCGCATGGAGACGGTTTACCCTAACCATCCGGGGTTTCAGCCGTCTAAAAATCCTTCCGTGACGTTTCCCACAACTCCAGCCGAGCCGTTGCCCGATGCCCTGATCGGACAGAAATGGATCTTTGCAACGTTAGAAGCCAGCGCTTTTGATGATATGAGCGAATGGGCGATCGACTTTGGCGAATCGTTCCCGCTCAAAATGGCAGGACTGTCTCCCGACACGCCGATTCCTGGGCTGATCATCTATTCGTCTCGCGCCATGCCAATGGCAGCCTGGATGTCGGGTTTAGAGATGGCGGCGATTAAGTTTGACCCAAGCTCTCCAACGCGATTGCTGCTGGAAACCGGGGTTAGCGATCGCTGGATTCTCACCAGTCTCGACCTCAAAACTCAGCCAGAAGCGAGACAATTTGAATCTGCCAAGCAGCTATCCAATCAGGTACATTTCTTAGCGATTCAAACCGATCCCCAAGTCGAAGCCTTTACCGGATTCTGGTTATTGCAAGAGGTCAATTTAGCGTAGGCTAACGGTAGGGATGACTCAATAACTTGCAGGATATGCTAGCAGAACAATTGCTGGAACTAGCTGCCCGATCGGGCGCAGACGCAGCAGAAGTCTTTCAGTCACGATCTCTCTCTCGCCCAGTCTATTTTGAGGCAAACCGACTCAAGCAGCTCGAAAGCGCAGACTCAGAAGGAACGGCTCTGCGGCTTTGGAGAAACGGATGTCCGGGGTTAGCGGTGGCTTTCGGTCCGG
>JAYVFW010000106.1:0-2081 GCA_043772715.1 Phormidesmis sp.
CCTCTAATGCCCCTGTCGCATCGTCTCCAGGGTCAAGTCCGAGTGCTGTGCCAAGTCCTGCGTCGCCGATCGTAAAAAGCCCGTCAGCGCCATCTCGCACAAGTCAACCGCCTCAGACGGCTTCAATGGTTTCTAAAAAAACGGTTCCTGTGAATGTCTATAAAGTAGACAACCAGTGCAGAGATTTTGTAGCAGAAAAGATATCGGTTCCGGCAAATCAGCCAATTTCGGGAGCCATAGGCAAGGTATTAGAAAACGCAGATAGCGCGGATTTTAGCTTGTCTGGGTATCGCGTGAACGTTGCTGCTGGTGTGGCAACCATTGACCTACAAGTTGCCCCCACCTCAAGGCGTAAGCTAGTTTCTCTCTCTAGCTGCGAACAAATGGCGATCTTTGGCAGTCTTCGCAAAACGCTGACCAGCAATGCTGAGTGGAACATTAAATCAGTGCGGTTTACCGATCGCGGCAAAGAAGTCGTCCTTTGAGAATTCATCCTTTCTTTGACACTGCTGCACAATTTTTGACATACCATCGCCAGGGTAAATCGACTCCTTGAGTTAGCCCGATGCGAGTGGTCTGAACGAACGCGATCGAGTCCTGCTCAATTTGCTCTTGAAATTGGGAACTGCGATGCTCTAGCCAAAGGGGTTGTCCGGGCTGAAAGGCTTGTGCGGTCAGACTAAGATCAATTTTAAAGGCGCGACAGAGTTTGCCAGGGCCGGCAGCAACGCGAGCCAGCTTTTCGTCTAAACACCAAGGCGGAAGGTGATCAATCTGCAAGGCCCGAATCAATACGGCACTGGGCACTCCGTCGCGATCGGTGACCACATTCAAACAGTGATAGATCCCATAAATCAGATAGACGTAAGTCATGCCAGCCGCGCCAAACATGATCCGGTTACGATCGGTCTGTCGTCGATAGGCATGACACGCTGGGTCGCCCACGGTATAGGCTTCGGTTTCGACAATCATGCCTCGTAGGGTCAGCCCATCCGCAAATTGGCGCACCAGTGTGCAGCCCAATAAATCAGGGGCGACTTCTAGAGACGATCGCGATAGCCACTCAGGTTGAATAAAAGATGAATCGATCGTCATTTCAGTCTTTAGAGGAATCTGTCAAAAACCTTTGGTCTGCTAGAATCTGGAGAAGTTTGCGGTTAAGGTTCAGGTCAGATTGGTCAATAAACGCACCTTCTTCAAACCATAATCTCTAGAAAACCATCATAAAAGCTGTAATCGTTATGGATGTTAAACTTGTCTTACTCGTTCTTACTGGATTCTTTACGATCGCCTGTCTGTTCTTTGGCACCCGCAACGGTTTTTATGACTCCGACAACTATCACGGTAACGGGTCGGCGCACTAGGAGTCTAGATAGTATTAAGAATCACAAACCTCCGTCCGCAATTCGCAATTCACCGAGCTTAGGCTTCATAATTTCAGATATCAGAAAGTACCATCCAACGTGACTCAACTGGAATGCTTGCCTTACGGCGTGGGTCATGCCGATGAAGGAGTATCTCTCCTGGTTCGCATGGGGCCTTATCGAATTTTGCTTGACTGTGGCTTAAGAGACATTTCACCTCTGAGTCAGCAAAACTCTGATTTGGCACATCCTGCTGACTTAGTGTTATGCAGTCATGCTCATTCTGACCACGCACGGGGGTTACTGGCACTTCATCAAGCTTTTCCTAAACTGCCAATCTACGCTAGTGAAGTGACGACTCAGTTACTTCCGCTCAACTGGGTTGGGGAATCAGTGCCTCAATTTTGCCATGCACTGCCGTGGCGATCGCCCGTAGAGTTTTTTGATGGGTTGACCGCTGAACTGTTTCCGGCAGGTCATTTGCCTGGAGCGGCAGTGATTTTGTTAACTTATACGCCGCCTGCATCAACTGAACAGCGCTCCTACAAGCTGCTTTACACGGGCGATTTTTTCTTGTCTAATTCTCGCTTGGTCGAAGGGTTGCGGCTAGAAGAACTGAGGGGCTTAGAGCCAGATGTGCTGATTGTTGAAGGCAGTTATGGCACGGCTCGATATCCCCATCGGCGGCAGCAAGAAAACCAACTGACTGAACGCATC
>JAYVFW010000107.1:0-5728 GCA_043772715.1 Phormidesmis sp.
TCAAGCCAAAATTTTCGGTTCAAAGTCCCCCAAATTGGGGAACTTAGGGGGCTTCCGAATTCACAGGTGAAACGAATCACCTCTGTCGAACTCACGTTAAACAAATGTCTGCCCTAAGCTCTGCGTGCGATCGTGCCGCAAGCTTTTTACAAAATTGCTATGACCAATCCTCTCGCTGATCAACCCCACCGTCGCCCCAAAGAAACGGATTGGCGGCTTTTTCTACGGCTGGTTCCTTACGCTAAAAAGAACAGGCGGCTGCTGCTGCTGTCGATGGTGTTTTTGGTGCCGTCGGCGATCGCCAATGCTATGCAGCCGATTTTGATCGGTCAGACCGTCTCGTTGCTGAAGCGAGAGCCTACGAACTGGAGCTTTTTTAGCATTGAGATTGACTTTCTCAGCGGACGATCGCTGACTGAGGGACTCAATTTTTTGGCTGGGCTGCTGTTAGTGACCATTCTGACGCGATTGATTTTAGACGGCACCCAAAGCTATCTCGTGCAAAAAGTCGGGCAGCGCATCACCGCAGACATTCGCAACGATTTGTTTGATCACGTCACGTCGCTGGGAGTCCGGTTTTTCGATCGCACTCCCGTCGGGCGGTTGATCACGCGGCTAACCAGCGATGTCGAAGCGCTGGGAGAAGTGTTTTCAACGGGCGCGATCGGGGTTGTGAATGACCTATTTTCGATTCTGGTGATCACGGTGATCATGTTCGCTCGACAGTGGCAGTTGGCAACGCTGCTCGTGCTGTTGCTGTTGCCCGTGACGGGGCTGATTGTTTATTTTCAGCAACAATATCGCAAGGCAAACTACAAAGCGAGAGAAGAGTTGTCTTCGCTTAACTCAATGTTGCAGGAAAACATTACGGGGATCGGCGTTGTCCAGCTATTCCGACGAGAGCAATTTAACGGCGAACTTTTCCGCACCGTTAACAAGCGCTACATTCACGAAGTCGATCGCACGATCTTTCACGATTCTGCGGTGTCTGCCACGTTAGAGTGGATTTCTCTCGTCGCAATTTCGGGCGTTTTGGGCGTGGGTAGCTGGCTCGTAATGAATCGCCAGCTTGACTTTGGGCTGTTGTCTACCTTTATTTTGTTTGCTCAACGGTTGTTTGATCCCCTGCGCCAGTTTGCCGAAAAATTCACCGCGATTCAAGCCGGGTTTACGGCAGTCGAGCGGGTCAGCGACATTATGAACGAACCGATCGAGATTCGCGACCCAGAAAAGGTACACTCCAAAGGCACATTCGTAACTCCCAAAACTCCCGGCGAGATTCGGTTTGAGCACGTTTGGTTTGCCTATAAGCAAGACGATTATGTTCTCAAAGATTTAGATTTCACGATTCGTCCTGGTGAGAAAGTGGCGCTAGTCGGACCCACCGGAGCCGGGAAAAGCTCCATCATCCGCCTGTTGAGTCGGCTTTATGAGCCAACCAACGGACGAATTTTACTCGATGGCGTTGACATCAGACAATTGCCCCAAGCCGAACTGCGGAGACGCATGGCAATCATTCTACAAGACGGATTTTTGTTTGCTGGAGATGTCAAGAGCAACATTACACTGGGCGAAACCTACACCTTTGATCAGATTCGATCGGCGGCTGAAGTCACCAATGTAGCAGGCTTAATCGAACGGTTGCCTCAAGGCTATAACACGATGCTGCGTGAACGTGGCACCAACCTCTCTGGCGGACAAAAACAACTGCTGGCGTTTGCCCGTGCTGCCATCCGCGATCCCCAAATCTTAGTCCTCGACGAAGCTACGGCAAACCTGGATGTCGGCACTGAGTCGCTGATTCAAGAAGCTCTAGAAAGGTTGCTAGAAGACCGCAGCGCGATTATTATTGCCCACCGACTCTCGACAATTCGCAACGTCGATCGCATCCTGGTGCTGAAGCGAGGGCAACTTGTTGAGTCAGGCAGTCACGAAGCGTTGCTCAGGCAAGGCGGACTTTACGCGAGTCTATATCAGCTACAGATGCTAGAGAGCTAGCGGCTTCTGCCCCCTAAATCCCCCAATTTGGGGGATTTAGGGGGCTTCGAGTTCACAATCAGAGCGAACCACTTCTGTCGAACTGACGTTCTTTTAGATTCAGTTGCAGGCGATCTGTGGTCTTAGTCTTGCTCTTTTGACTGCATGAATTGCTCGATGTCTGCTGCCGCTTGCGCTAAAGTATCGAGATTAATTTCTACAGCGTTTTCAGCAGGGCTATCCACGATTTCAACAGCGTCAGACCTAGGGATAACGGTTTTATCTGCATCAGAGCAGAGCGTTTCTTGCAGTTTATCAAGTGACTCAATAAATGCTCTAGCTGCGGCACGTCGCGCGTCTTGCTGTTGCAGATCCATCATGCTTGACTCCAAAATTCAAGGATCAAAACTCTAATCGGCTGAGGCTTAAAAAAAATCATCATCCTTATAGATTGAGCCGATCGCGGTTTCGTCGGGTATTTACCCAGATCAGAATGCCCAGTCTAAACTAAATGATTTCATTGCGATCGAGACTTCGTTGTTGATAATAACTTCATCGGGTTTGATTTTCTTTAAAGTTTGGGGTTCTCTGAGGCACTCTTGCCTGAAAGGTTGTCTGATCCGCCCTTGTCAGACGAAAATAAATAGAGCAATCAGCACCAGGAGGCAGATGTGACTGACGGATTTGATTACGATTTGGTAATAATTGGTGCGGGCGTTGGCGGGCATGGTGCGGCTCTCCATGCGGTTGACTGTGGGCTAAAAACTGCCATTATCGAGGCAGCAGAGATGGGTGGCACCTGTGTCAATCGGGGCTGCATTCCGTCTAAGGCGCTGTTGGCGGCAGCAGGTCGAGTGCGAGAACTTCGCAACGCCCACCACTTAAAAGCATTAGGCATTCAAGTGGGCGATGTCTCCTTTGATCGAAGCGCGATCGCCGATCATGCAGGCGGCATTGTCACCAAACAGCGAGACGGGCTAATCAACAGCCTCAAGCGGGTCGGAGTCGATGTGATTCACGGCTGGGGTCGCGTCGCGGGTTCTCAAAAAGTGGCGATTACCACAGACGCAGGTGAGCAAGTGATCACCGCCAAAGAGATCATTCTCGCACCGGGATCAGTGCCCTTTGTGCCTCCTGGCGTACAGCTAGACGGTAAAACCGTGTTCACCAGCGACGACGCAGTTAAGCTAGAGAGTCTGCCACCCTGGATCGCGATCGTTGGCAGTGGCTATATTGGACTCGAATTTGCCGATGTCTACACCGCTTTAGGCTGCGAAGTGACGATGATCGAAGCGCTCGATCAGCTCATGCCGGGATTCGATCCCGATATTGCCAAACTAGCGCAGCGCATTCTGATCGCACCTCGCGACATCGAAACCAAGGTTGGAATGCTGGCGATGAAAGTCACTCCTGGTTCGCCCGTAGTCATCGAACTTGCAGATGCGAAAACTAAAGAAGTCGTCGAAGTGCTGGAAGTTGATGCTTGCTTAATTGCCACAGGTCGGATTCCGGTCGCCAAAGAGATGGGGCTAGAATCGGTCAGCGTTGCGCTAGATCGGCGCGGTTACATTCCCGTGAACGATCGATTAGAAGTCCTTTCAGCCGGGGAGCCAGTGCCTCACTTATGGGCGATCGGTGATGCCACGGGCAAAATGATGTTAGCTCACGCGGCGGCGGCTCAGGGCGTGATTGCGGTTGAAAATATCTGTGGACGCGATCGCGAAGTAGACTATCGCAGCATTCCGGCGGCAGCTTTTACGCATCCCGAAATCAGCTTTGTGGGCATGACCGAACCCGCAGCGCAAGAATTAGGCAAAGCCGAAGGATTTGAAGTGTCTGCGGTGCGAACCTACTTTAAGGGCAACGCCAAGGCGATCGCTGAAGGAGAAGTCGAAGGCATTGCCAAACTGATCTATCGATCGGACACCGGAGAAGTGTTAGGCGCTCATATTATTGGACTCCACGCCGCCGATTTGATTCAAGAAGCGGCAAACGCGATCGCCAATCGTCAATCGGTGCGATCGTTAGCATTCTTAGTACACACCCATCCCACCTTGTCTGAGATTCTAGACGAAGCCTATAAACGAGCCGCAATCCACTAAGAGAGTTTTGAGCTGAGAAACGTCAGTTGTCCCAATTGCCCAAAACTCAGAACTATGCGGGAATTGCGTTACTCTACTAGGTAGTGTTTGCGTTGGTCAACGGTTGCAACGGCTTTGCCTTAGACCAACTCAACTCGTGCTAATTGTTTGTGGTTTCTGGCTACCTAAATGGAGATTCGTCGTCGTCCGCCTAATCCTGCAATTACCATTCCTCATGTTCGCTATCAGACGGATGTTTTTGATGCAGAGCCGCTCCACATTTTAGAGGAAATCGTTTGGCAAAAAGAAGCTGAAGTCGCCAAGATGCGCGATCGTCTCCCGCTTGCAGAGTTACAGAAACGAATGCAAGCGGTCGCTCCAACGCGCGACTTTGTAGCCGCCTTACGTCAAAGTAAAACTCACCCGGCGGTGATTGCCGAAGTCAAAAAAGCGTCACCCAGCAAAGGTGTGATTCGAGAAGATTTTGATGCGGTGGCGATCGCGCAATCCTATCAAGCGGGTGGGGCATCGTGCCTGTCTGTCTTAACGGATCAGAAGTTTTTTCAAGGCAGTTTTGAGAATCTGGCGCAAATTCGGGAAGTCGTTGATTTGCCCTTGTTGTGCAAAGATTTCATCGTTTATCCTTACCAAATGTATTGGGCGCGGCTGCACGGAGCCGATGCGGTGCTGCTGATTGCGGCGATTCTCTCTGACAAAGACTTGCAGTATTTCTTGAAAATCGTCAAAACTCTAGGAATGGCGGCTTTGATTGAAGTGCATACGCTCGAAGAACTCGATCGCGTTCTTTCACTCGCAGGAGTTACGATGGTCGGCATCAACAACCGCAACCTCAAAGACTTCTCGGTTGATTTAGACACCACTCGGCAACTGCTAGCCGCACGAGGCGATCAAATTACAGGACAGGAAATTTTGGTCGTGAGCGAATCGGGGTTACACACCCCTGCCGACCTAGATTTAGTAATCGAGGCAGGTGCCCAAGCAGTTCTGATTGGAGAATCTTTAATCAAACAGCCTGATCCGGGTCAAGCGCTCGTGCAGTTGGTGACTCGCTAGGCTAATTTTTCTCGTCGATCGTTTTTCCCTTTAGCCAGGTCAGTGTTACATGGAGCCAATTCCTCTTCCTTCGCACATTCACTATGAGTTGTTGCTGCAACTGTTAGAGCGGCAGACAATGTTTGCGGTCAGCCAGAAAACCCAGCAGCGAGAGCAAGTTCATCAATTAATCATTACGCTGAGAAAGGCCTATTCTCAACAAAAACATCTCGAAGAAAACTGCGAGCGAAATCGATTAGATGTCGAATATCGCTGGTCACTCAACAGCCTCGAAGCGCCTCCCAATGTTGAGAAAACGGCAAAGCCTCAAGAACCGAAGATTTGACGATCGGGCAATCTTGGCAAGCTATTTAAGTCGTCGTCAATATTTCTGATTTTGCGTCTACTATAGGAAACTAAGCATTAGCTTCTCAGGTGAGATCAGGTTTTGGGGAGGTTCTGAGTGTCTGAACCGAACGCTGCTCATAGTTTAGAATTGTCGGATCAGCCATCCGATCACTTTCTTGTGCCAGAAATCTCGGCGGGGTCTAGCATTCTAGCTGAGATAGACCAGATGCAAACCAAGATCCGCCACCAGCTTGAGCGAATTCAGGATT